>JAHJOG010000266.1 GCA_018820395.1 Gammaproteobacteria bacterium
CCAGGCTCTGCAGCAGTCCGAGCGCCACCTGAAAGTGGTGGATTAGTTCGTCGAATTCGTCGTTGTTGTCACCGGCGAGGCCGGATGCCAACGCCGGGAGAGAGTCTTCGAGGTAGCCGTCGTCGTTGAGCGATTCGATCAGGAAGCGCAGCGCCGCGCGGTCGTTTTCATTGAGCCGCAGCGACAGAGCCTGACGGTGCAGGAACGACGGCAGCGACTCCTGGCTGCGCGCCAGTTCGGTCGCGTCGGCACGCTCGTCGTCGCCGAGGTTGTTGGCTCGCGCAGGCGCATCGCCGCCCCACTCGCTGTCGTCGGGCGCCATGTCGACTGTGCCGTCGCCCTCCCAGTCGGGCTCGCCGTCGGTGCTTTCGGTGGCCGTGGCGGTGTCGCCATCGGCGGGGGTGGTGGCTACCTCGCTCGGCGCGGCCGCCGGGCCCGCAATGAACTCGGGCTCTGCGTCGCCGTGCATGTCGTCATCGCGTGCCGGCGTGTCGGCGGCCTCGACGCCGAACTCCTCGCGCTCGGCTTCTTCGGACGTGCGCTCGAGAAAGGGGTTCTCGTCGAGCATCTGCTCCACTTCCTGGCTCAGTTCGAGCGTGGACAACTGCAACAGCCGGATCGACTGCTGGAGCTGCGGCGTCAGCGCAAGATGCTGAGAAACCCGGAGGGAAAGCCCCTGCTTCATTACATTCGGAAGTGCTCGCCCAGATAGACGCGTCGCACCTCGGCGTTGTCGACGATTTCGGCAGGCGTGCCCTGGGCCAGCACCTGGCCGTCGCTGATGATGAAGGCGTGGTCGCAGATGCCGAGCGTCTCGCGCACGTTGTGGTCGGTGATGAGCACGCCGATGCCACGATCCTTCAGGAAATTGATGATCCGCTGGATTTCGATCACCGCGATCGGGTCGATGCCCGCAAAGGGCTCGTCCAGCAGGATGAACTGTGGTTGCGTGGCCAGCGCACGCGCGATTTCGACGCGGCGCCGCTCGCCGCCCGAGAGTGCAAGCGCAGGCGAGTCGCGCAGATGCTCGACGCGCAGGTCGCTCAGCAGTTCGGACAGCCGCTCGGCGATGCGCGCCTTCGACAGCACCACTGGCCGCCCCTTGTCGTCGGGCTCGCGCTGCAGTTCGAGCACGGCGCGCACGTTCTCCTCGACCGTGAGTTTGCGGAAGATCGACGCTTCCTGCGGCAGGTAGCTCAGCCCCATTCGGGCGCGTCGATGGATCGGCATGTGCGCGATCGGTTCGCCGTCGATCGTGATGTCGCCCGCGTCGGCGCGCACCAGGCCGACGATCATGTAGAACGACGTGGTCTTGCCGGCACCGTTGGGGCCGAGCAGGCCGACCACTTCGCCTTTCTGCACCGACAGCGAAACGTCTTTCACGACCTTGCGACTGCCGTAGCTCTTCTGCAGGCCTCGCGCCTCGAGCCGGCTGGCGGGCCCGGTCGAGCCGCCATTCAGGAGATCGGCCTCGCTCACTTGCGCTGCTCTCCGCGCAAGGTGGTGCTGGGTCTCAGTGCGGGTGCGGGTGCGTTGGCGGGGGGGGCCGCTGGCTTGGCCTCGGGCGTGATCGCGGCCTTCGGCGTGAGGATGGCGCGGACCCGTCCGCCCGGCTGTGTCGCCACGCCGGCGTTCGGCGGGAGCGACGAGCCGTTGACCGTGAAGGTGTCGTTGCTCTGGTCGTAGACGATCAAGGGGCCGGAGCTCTCGTCGCTGAGCTTGGTGCCGATCAGGCGGCGCATGTCCGCATTGCGGATGAACTTGACGTTGTCGGCGCGGCTGTCGTATTCGATGACTTCGGCTTCGCCTTCGATCCATTCATCGTTGCCGGTCTCGCGCTTCTGGCGATAGAAAGCCCGCTTGCCGGGCGCGGCGGTGACCACGCCATATTGGTAGCCCTCGGGGTCCTGCCGGATGTCGATGCGCGCTCCCCGGATGGTGATGGTGCCCTTGGTCACCACCACGTCGCCCGAGAAGACGCTGGTCTGCTTCAGGTCGTCGTAGCGCATCGCATCGGCCTCGATGTTCATCGGCTTGGTGCGATCGGCCCTTTCGGCGACGGCCAGCGGCGCGATGCCCAGAAGGGCGACGGCGAGGAGGCAGGCACGGGGGATGGAGAGGCGGGGGTAAGTGAAAGGTGTCAATTTCATAAAGGCACGAAACTTGCTGTGCATTGTATGCGCCGCTTTGGGGCCCCTTGGCCGCACAGACGAAAAAGCCCGCCGAGGCGGGCCTTTCCTGGCGCGCTTCAGAACGCCCGAATGCGTCTTGAAGCGCAGGAACGTTCGGATCAACCCTTGCGCGCTTCGCCGACCAGGTAGTCGGTGACCTGCAGGGCTCGATCCATGCTCTTGGCCAAATCGCCGTCGACATACCAGCGTCCGGCAATGCCGAGCGCCGGAACGCCGGCCACCTGATAGGCGTCCTGCAATTGCTTGGCCTGGCGGATCTTGCTCGCCACGCTGAAGGACTTGAACTGCTCGGTGAACTTGGCCTTGTCGAGGCCGTTGGCACCGACCCACGCGAGGATGTCGTCGTCGGTGGTGAGTTTTTGGCGCTGCTGGTGAATGGCCCGGAACACCTTGGACTGGAACTCATTGACCTTGCCCATGGCTTCCAGCGCGTAGTAGAGCCGCTGCTGCGGTTCGAAGCTGGGCTGGAACGCCACCGGCACGCGCCGGAACGCGACGTGCGGCGGCAGCTTGGCGACCCAGGCCTCGAGTTGCGGCTCGAAGGCATTGCAGTGCGGGCAGTTGTACCAAAAGAACTCGATGACCTCGACCTTGTTCGGCGGTGCCTCGACCGGCACGCGCTTGCCGAGCACGACGAAGTCGGCGCCGGCCTTGGGAGCGGCCGATTGCGCCAGAACGGGAGAGGCCAGGGGCAGCAGGCCCAGCGAAGTGGCAGCCAGCGAAAAAGTGCGACGTTTCATGTTCAAGAATCCTCCTGTGCGGCTGACAGAGCCCCGAAGTTGCCCGGGAGTTCCCGGCGGGGCGGGGTAAAGAAAGACGAATCAGCGCTGGACGCGGACGAGTGCGGCTTCCATGCCGCCGCCATCCAGGCGCTGCTTGAGCCGGTCGGCGTCGTCCTTGCGATTGAAGGGGCCGGAGCGCACGCGATAGACCGTGCGCCCTGCCTGCTCGCGCTCGGTGACGCGGGCATCGACACCCATCAGCGACAAACGGGCCCGCTGGGCCTCGGCGTCTGTGCTGCTGCGGAAGGCCCCGGCCTGCACGAAATAGATGAAGGGGTCATTGCTCGCAGCCGGTGCGGGCGCCGGCGCCGCGGCGTCGCCGGCGATGCTTGGACGCGCATTGGCAAATTGCCCGATCGGATCGTTGGCCGGCTGGGCTGGCGTGGCCTCCACAGGCGCCGGTGCCGTGCGCGGCGTGCGCTGCGGCTGCGCCGGCGGGGCGACGACCACGGGGACCGGCGTGGTCGGAGCGATCAGGGGCCCTTCGGAATTGGTGCTGGGCGCGGGCGTGGCTGGCGGCGTGGCGACCGCGGGGCGCGAAGCGCCGGGCTTGCCGGCGAGCGGGCTGTTCGGGTCCCAGTTGCGGTTCTTGCGGGCTTCTTCCTCGTCCTGCTCCGGCCCTCCGCGCTGGGTCTTGGTCATGAAGGGGATCGGCACCTTGGTGACGTACACCGCGATGCCGAGCGCCACGCCCAGGCCGACCACCAGGCCGACGATCAGCCCGATGACGATGTTGCCGCTTTGTCTTTGTTTCATCTTGAAAGTCGAAATCACATCTTGCGCGGCGCGCTGACGCCGAGCATTGCGAGGCCATTGTGCAGCACCCGCGCCGTGGCCGCGACCAGCGCCAGCCGCGCCAGCTTGACGGGCTCGTCATCCACCAGAATGCGCTCGGCATCGTAGTAGCTGTGGTAACTGGCGGCGAGTTCGCGCAGGTAGAAGGTGACGTCGTGCGGGGCGAAATCCCGCGCTGCCGCGGCGAGCATGTCGGGGTACTTCGCGAGCATGAGCAACAGTGCCTGCGCCGGCGCGCTCGCGAGCGGAGACAGGTCGACCTCGGCGAGCACCGCCTCGTCGCCGCCCCACCCGGCCAACACCGAGCAGATGCGCGCGTGCGCGTACTGAACGTAGAAGACCGGGTTGTCGTTGTTCTGCGCGAGCGCCAGGTCGATGTCGAAGGTGTATTCGGTGTCGGGCTTGCGGCTCAGAAGGAAGAAGCGCACCGCGTCGGTACTCGTCCATTCGATCAGGTCGCGCAGCGTGACGTAGCTGCCGGCGCGCTTGCTGATCTTGACTTCTTCTCCACCGCGCATCACCCGAACCATGGTGTGCAGCACGTAGTCGGGGTAGCCGGACGGGATGCCTTCGCCCACGGCCTGCAGGCCGGCGCGCACGCGAGCAATGGTGCCGTGGTGATCGGTGCCCTGGATGTTGACCACCTTGTGAAAGCCACGCTCCCACTTGGCGAGGTGATAGGCCACGTCCGGAACGAAATAGGTGTAGCTGCCGTCGCGCTTGCGCATGACGCGGTCTTTGTCGTCGCCGTAGTCGGTCGACCGGAGCCACAGCGCGCCTTCTTCTTCGTAGGTCTTGCCGGCGTCGACCAGCTTGCGCACCGTCGTTTCGACACGGCCGCTGGTGTACAGGCTCGACTCCAGGTAGTAGTTGTCGAAGCGCACCCGGAAGGCTTTCAGGTCGAGGTCTTGCTCGTGGCGCAAGTAGGCCACCGCGAATTGCCGGATCGCATCGAGGTCTTCGATGTCGCCCGTGGCAGAAACCTCGCGATCGTCGGAGCGCACCGTCTTGCGCGCCTGGAAGTCTTCGGCGATGTCGGCGATGTAGTCGCCGTTGTAGGCCTGTTCGGGCCACTCGGGGTCGCCCGGCTTGAGGCCGCGGGCGCGCAGCTGGGTGCTGTGGGCGAGCGTCTGGATCTGCACGCCGGCATCGTTGTAATAGAACTCCCGAAACACCCGCGCGCCCTGCGAGTCGAGCAGGTTGCAGATGGCGTCGCCCAAGGCGGCCTGCCGGCCATGGCCGACGTGCAGCGGCCCGGTCGGATTGGCCGACACGAACTCGACCAGCACCCGCTCTGCGCCGACCGGCTGCCGCCCGAAAGCCTCGCCCATGGCCAGAACTTCGCGCACCACCTGCTGCTTGGCCGCGGGCTTGAGCCGGATATTGAGAAAGCCTGGGCCGGCGATCTCGATGGCATCGACCCACTGCCGGAAGGCGGGCGTTTCGTGCAAGGCGTTACGGAGTGTTTCGGCGAGATCGCGCGGCTTGAGCTGCAACGGCTTGGCGAGCTGCATGGCCGCCGTGCTCGCGAAATCGCCGTGCGCTGCCACCTTGGGCGACTCGAACGCCGCCTTGGCTCCGGCGCCCGGCGAAAGGGAATCGAGCGTGTTCGCGAGCGCCGCGAGCAACTCCTGTTTGACCAATTGCATCGCCGGATTTTACCGGCGGGCCAGCGGACGGCCGCCAGCGACCTGACGCCCGGTCATCCGTTTATGGAACTAGGCCGTTAGCATGAGCGGCCTCGGCCTTTCCTGTCTTCTTTTCCAACTCCACTGTCCAAGGACACACATCATGAAGAAGCTCCTGACCGCCATCGTCACCGGCGCATGCCTCACGTTCGGCGCTGCGCACGCCGCCGACAAGGCACCGACCGCCCAGCAGAGCAAGATGGGCACCTGCAACAAGGAAGCCGGCGACAAGAAGGGCGACGACCGCAAGGCCTTCATGAAGGATTGCCTGTCCGCCAAGCCGGCCAAGGCCATGACGCAGCAAGACAAGATGAAGACCTGCAATGCCGACACCAAGGCCAAGACGCTCAAGGGCGACGAGCGCAAGGCATTCATGAAGGAATGCCTGAGCGGCAAGGCCGCCTGATTTTTTTCGGGTTCGTTGTCGATCGGGCACGAACTCGCGCATCCATGGGGCAGGCACCGCGATTGGCGCGGTGCCGCCACCGGCCGAACGCATACTTCGGTCCAAGGAGAACTCCATGGAATTCATGCTCATCTTCAAAGAACCCACCGAGAGCTTCGGCATCCGCAAGGATCCCGGCGCTTCGCCCGCGTACTGGGCCGCGTGGAATGCCTATCTGACCGCCATCTCCCAGTCGGGCGTGGTCCTGGACGGCCGTGGCCTGATGCCACCGGAAACATCGACGACCGTGCGCGTGCGGAACGGCAAGCGCCAAGTGCAGGACGGTCCCTTCGCCGACACCCACGAACATCTGGGCGGCTACTTCGTGATCAACGTCGACTCGCTCGACGCCGCGCTCGAATGGGCTGCACGGGCGCCCTGCGCGGAAGTCGGCAGCACCGAGGTGCGGCCGGTCATGGCCAAGCAGACTGCATCGAAGCAGTGAGCCACGGCCCTTCGCGCGCCGGACGTCCCACCGGATCGCGCGCCGCTTGCTGAACGATGGACCCCATGGGTACAGCCGGCTCAGACCCGCCGGGCGACGAAGCCCGACGGGCCGCCGATCGCGCTGCGCGCGAATCCTACGGGCGGCTGGTGGCGGTGCTGGCCTATCGCTGGCGCGACCTCGCTGCCGCCGAGGACGCGCTGGGGGACGCCTTTGCCGCCGCGCTGGAATGCTGGCCGCGCGACGGAATCCCGGCTTCGCCCGAAGGCTGGCTCATGACCACCGCCAAGCGCCAGCTGTTGCAGGCTGCGCGACACCGCAAGGTCACACAGGACCCGGCGGTCCTGGCCCTCTCCAACAGCGATCCGATGGTGGAAGCCACCTTCGAATCGAACAGCGTGCCCGACGAACGCCTTCGCCTCCTGTTCGTGTGCGCCCACCCGGCCATCGCTGCCGAAGTGCATGGCCCACTCATGCTCCAGGCGGTGCTCGGCCTCGACGCCAAGGTGATCGCGCAGGCCTTCCTGGTGTCGCCGTCCGCCCTGGCGCAGCGCCTGGTGCGCGCCAAGACCAAGATTCGCGACGCAGGGATTTCATTCGAGCTGCCTGAGACGAGCGAACTGCCCGATCGGGTCGGCGCGGTGCTCGAAGGCATCTATGCGGCCTACACCATCGGCAAACGCGAGGGCGCCCAGGCCATCGCCGACGCAGGACCCGCGCCGATCCCCGCAGGTCTCAGCAATGAGGCGCTCTACCTGTGCCGCCTCGTCAACGCCCTTCGGCCCGAACAGGCCGAAGCGCTCGGCCTGCTCGCGCTCATGCTGTACTGCGAAGCGCGCCGGCCCGCCCAGTTCGATGCCGACGGCCGCTTCGTGCCGCTGACCAGCCAGGACACCGCGCTTTGGCGACGGGACCTCATCCTCGAGGCCGAGCAGTGCCTGTGGCAGGCGTCCCGCCTCCACGAGCCAGGCGCTTTCCAGATCGAGGCGGCGATCCATTCGGCGCATTGCCAGAGGGCCTTTCTCGGCCACACGCCCTGGCCGGCGATCGCGCAGCTCTACGAATCGCTCGTCGCGCTGCAACCCGGAATCGGAGCCCAAGTGGGGCAGGCCGTCGCATTCGTCGAAGCCGGTGATGCCGCGAACGCGCTGGCCATCCTGGACCGCCTCGACCCGCAGCGAGTGCGCAACTACCAGCCCTACTGGGTCGCGCGCTCACACGCCCTGCGCTCAAACGGCGACCCGGCCGCGGCGCGCGATGCGCTCGAACGCGCCGTCGGACTGACGGAGGACGGACGCATTCGCGAGCACTTGATGAGACAGTTGCCGGCCGCCCGGCAAGGCGTGCTCTCACGAAAGCAGTGACCCGAGCGGGTCCGCCCGGAAAATCCTGGCGCTAAACAATTCCGCCGACGCGCGGATAAGCGTCATGGGACGGCCGGCGCCCGGCACACTACCTAACGCCAAGGCACCGAAGCGCCATCTCCCAGAAACACGATGAGAAAGACGCAATGAACCAAGATGCCACCTCCTTCGAAGACCTCATGTCGGCCGGCATGCAGTCGAGCCAAGAGGGCGACTGCGCACGCGCGGTCGACTGCTTCGAGCGTGCGAGCGCAGTGCAGCCGCACGCCGGACTGCCGCAGTTCCTGTTGGGCGCCGAATTCGCTGCGATCGGTCGGATCGACGACGCCGAAGCCGCGTTCGCCAACGCGGTGCGGCTGTTGCCCGAGTTTCCGATGGCCCGCTACCAGCTGGGCCTGCTTCAGTTCAGCTCCGGCCGAGCGGCCATCGCCCTGCTGAGCTGGCAACCGCTGTTGGACTTGCCCGACACCGACCCGCTTCCACACCTGGTGACGGGATTCGCGGCGCTCGCGCACGATCAATTCGACGACGCGCTGCGCCACTTTCGGCATGGGCTGAGCCTGAACCACAGCAATGCCGCCCTGTCGGGCGACATCGAAAAGGTCATTGCCGGGATCGAAGCGTTGCAAACACCCGCAGGTGCGAAGGCGGATTCAGCCCCAGCGGCGGATCCGGATGCGGATGCCGAATCCAGAGCGCGGGCGCTACTCGACAACTACCGCAGCAGCGACCGGCTGCACTAAGGCCCACGGCGCCTCGCGACTTGAACACCTTCCCGCCATGACGCGAATCAGCCGCTCTGTGCCTGGCGTCGAAGCGCTGCGCGAGTACGCGCCAGCGGCATCTACTCTCCGTGCGGGCTCCCGTCCCCGGCCAGTGCGCGATGCATCGAGCGCGCCATCGACGGCAGATGCCTCTCTGTCGTTGGAAGAGGTGGTGGCTTTTCAGGTCAGCGCTCTCTCGCCCGATGATCGGAAGCCTCGCAAGGCCATCCGGATCTACCTCCACGCCGTGCTGGCAAAGGCGCTCGGACAGCAACGCCAGGACGATGCGGGCTTCGAGCGGATGGTGGACCAAGTGCTCGCCCAGATGGAGGGCGATGCATCGCTCGCGCAGGCGCTGCGTGAAGCGGGTGATCTGCTGATCGCGCAGGCCGAGGCGACGCCTCCGTCAGGAATCTGATCCGCCTGCCCGGCCTGGGCGCGGGTGCTCGAACAGGTCGGCCATATCGCCGCCAAGCGGCGCCGCCCGACCGCGCGACAGGCGCTGCGCGAGGCGGCGGACGCTCTGGGCGTCTTGAACCTCGCCATTGACAAGTGCCTGCGCGTACCGGCCCGAGAGGTTCGACTTGTCCAGACCCAGCGCGCGGTCGGCAGACAACAGCGCATCGGCCTTCTGATTCGTCATGGCGAGCACCACGGCCAGTCCGCCATGGCTTTCCGCAAAGTTGCGGTCCAGCGCGAGGGCCTTGTCGAAAGTTTCACGTGCCGCCGCGAGATCGCCTTGCAGGATCTGCGTCCAGCCCAGGCCGTGCCAGGTTCCGATGTGCCCGGGCATGGCTCGGACCGAGCGTTCGAACGACTCGCGGGCCGCAGGCAGATCGCCTGCAAGGAGTGTCGCGAAACCATGCGCCGACCAGGCGCGCCCATCCGAAGGTTGAAGTACCAGCGCCGCTTGGGCGTACTGCCGAGCACGCGCAGCGTCTTGCGCGGCGAGCGCCAGCGAGGCCTGGGTGACCAGCGTCTCGGTGGGCGGCCCCGGCTCGGCCCTCAGCGCCAGACTCGCCTGGGACCAACGTTCGGCCAGATCGAATTCCGACGCATCGAGCGCGATCAGGCTGGCAACGCCTGCTGCGTGCGCGTCCAAACGATGGGCCGCATCGCACGTCCGCGCCCATGTCAGCGCGCGATCGAGCAGGCCGCAGTGGTGCAATGCGCGCAGCCAGAGCATCTGCAGGCCGCGCCTTGTGATGGAATCGGACACTTCGGTGCCAGCGCTTGTCGCCTTGACGGACTCGGTCTCCAGCCAGGGCGCAAGGCGGTCTACACAGGCTGCGAACCGACCCGAACGGAAGTCGATGAACGCGAGGTTGTGCTGAACGACCGCGATCAGGCCGCGCGGCGCGCTAGGCGTGGCGCACAACGCTTCGAGCACTCGGACGGCGTCTTCGTCGCGACGTTGAGCAAGGAAGAAGTCGCCCTCGCGCAAGCGCCAGTCGAATGCACTGCCCTTCAACGCCAGCCCGTGCCGCAGATGAAACTCGGCTCGGTCCCACTCACTGCAGGCCAAGGCGGTTTGGAATGCATCGACAAGTAGCGCGTTGTTGGAAGGGTCCTGGCGCAGGAAGCTTTCCAGTCGATCGAGCCGTTGCCGCGCCACGGCAAGTGAAGATGGCGATTCAGTCATGGCACTTGGCAATCAAGAAGAAAGAAAGAAGTAGGCATCGGCGAAGAAGAGCAGAAAAGAAAGATGGCCCAGGATCTCGAACGCGAAGCCCGATCAATACGACAGGTCGAACCTCGGCTCGTTGCCGAGGGTATCGCGCAGGCTCGACAGCGCCTGCCGGTGAATCTGCGACACGCGTCCACGCGTGACGCCCATGCCGCGTGCGATTTCCTCGAACGGCAGATCCTGCAGGTAGTGACCGCGGATCACGGCCCTGTGCGCCTCGCTCAATTCGCCGACCCGCTCCCGCAGCAACGACCGAAGCCGCGCCATTTCGCTCTTGCGAAAGTAGCTGACGTCGGGCGGCGGGGCATGGGCGTCGCTCTCGAAGGCTTCGGCGTCGACCATGCCGGTATTGTCGAGCAAGACACCCAATGCGAGCCCGATGCCCACCTCGGCAAGGTAGCCGAAAAGGCGGGCTTGCGGGGTCGCCGTCGCGCCACCCGCCGCCAAGGCGACGGCTTCTGCAGCAGCTTGCTTGGCGGCCTGCAGACGCTCGCTTCGGATGCGGCTCCTCACGCTGATCTGCTGGTTCTTCTCGGTCAGCCGCGTCAGCCCGGTGAGGATGGCTCCCTGCACGCGCTTGGAAGCGAACGTCTTGAAGCGGATGCCGCGACCCGGGTCGAACCGATCGATGGCCTCGATCAACCCGACGCGGGCGAACTGCAGGTAGTCGTCGAAGTCGATGTCCGAATGCGTACGACGCGCATAGACCAGCGCCGCGAGCATCCGCGCGTCCGCGAGGTAGTGGCAGATCAATTGCTCGCGCGCCGACCCGTCGCCCGCACCGTGCCAGCGGATCCATAGCACAGAGATTTCGTGCGCAGAATCGGCAGCGGCTCTGACGGACGACTCGTGCACGGCCGGAATTCTCAGTGAAAGCTGCCGGCCAGCGCCTTGAGCACCAGACTCCAGCCATCGACCAGGATGAACATCAACACCTTGAGCGGCAAGGCGATGGTGGTGGGCGGCATCATCATCATCCCGAGCGCCATCAGGATGCTCGAGACGATCAGATCGATGAGCAGGAACGGAAGGAACACGATCAACCCGATGACGTAGTTGCCACCGACCACGAAGGCGCCGATCGCCCCGATGACCCGACCGGCATCGCCGTCGGCCAGGATGAGCCGCGTGGCCGCGACGTTGAGCGACAGGCGAAACAACGTGGCGATGAGCAGCAACGATGGAAAGGTCGAGAACTCGACCGGCCGCGCCATATAGAAAGTCAGCAACAGCACGAGGAATGCGAAGCTGAAGTTGCAGAGGATGAGGAAGTCGAGCAGGCCGCTCGGAATGGGCGCGAAGAGCACCACCAGCACACCGAGTACGAGCACGACGAGGCCGATGTCGCTGTGCTTGCCGAGCGCGCGTCCGAACGCGTTCATTTCGCTTCACCTGCGGGCAAAGGGCTTGGGTGCCGCTCTCGCATCGCGAACACCCACACGATGATGCGCGCGACCTGCGCATAGAGTTCCGGCGGAACGGGCTGGTCGACGGGCAACTCGCGAAAGATCTGCCGTGCCAGCACCGGATTGCACACGACCGGGATGCGATGGCGGGCTGCGATCTCTCGCATGGCGGCGGCGAGGTGGCCTGCGCCCTTGGCCAGCAGTTGCGGCGAGGCCATGCGGCCGTGCTCGTAACGGAGCGCGACAGCGACGTGGGTCGGATTGGTGATGACGACGTCGGCGTCGCGCGTGCGCCTGATCGACTGACTGCGCTTGCGAAGCTCGCGCCGCAGTTCGCGCATGCGCGCGCGGATGCGCGGGTCGCCTTCGCGATGCTTGGCCTCGTCCTTGAGTTCGCGGTGGCTCATGCGCATCTTGCGAGCGAATTCGCGGCGCGTGAACGCCAGGTCGAGCAGTGCGATCAACGCAAGGATTCCGGCCATCCGGAGTGCGACCGCAGACAGGTCATCGACCAGCATCCGCAGATAGCCGATGGGAGACACGTTGGCGAGTGCATAGAACTGGCCCGACAACGCCTTGAGTGACAGGTATCCGACCAGGCACAGGAGCGTGAGCTTGACGACCGCGCGCACCGCATCGAAGGGCGCGCGCATCGAAAAAAGCCGCCGAAGACCCTGCATCGGATGAAGCCGCCCGAAGTCCGCCTTGAGCGGCTCGAACGAAAGGATCGGTCCGGTCTGGACCAAGCATCCCACCACCGCAGCGAGCATGAGGGCTCCGAGAAACGGAGCCAGCGCCGAGAGCACGCTGCGCAATCCCGCGGATATCAAGGGCCAGAGCGTGGCGGCGCTCGTCTCCATGCGCCCCGCCTGGCTCAGCAGCGAGAGATCGAATCGGAACTGGGCCGAGATGGAGTCGAAGCCTCGCGAAGCCATGTAGCCCGCAGCAACGACGAAGACCAGTGCGGCGACCAGATCGGCACTTTTCGCAGCCTGGCCGCGCTCCTTCGCCCGCTGGAGCTTGTAGGGCGTTGCGGGCTGGTTGCGATCGAGGTCGTCCTGCGACATCAGCGACCCTGCCCGGCTGCCACGAAAAACGCATCCCAGGTGCCGGCAATGCTCGCGTGCACGCGAGTCATCACGCCGCCGATGCCCGTGAACCACAGCGCCAATGCCGCCAAGCCGACGAAGATCTTGACCGGCATGCCCAGCGTGAACATGTTCATCTGAGGCAGGTTGCGCGCCACGACGCCGAGCACGAATTCCACGAGCAGGATGCAGAAGACCACGGGCGCTGCCAGCGCGAATCCGAGGGTGAACAACCCGGAAGCCTGTTTGAAGATCGGTCCTGCCGCGGACGCGAGCGACCACGGCGCGCCCACCGGAAATCGTTCGATGCTGAAGGCGATGCCGCGCAACAGCGCATGGTGGCCGTTGACCAGAAAGAACACCACCACCGCCAGATACGCGAAAGCAGACGTCAGGATCGGGATGGGTCGCCGCGTCACGGGATCGATCACCTGCGCGATGCCGAAACCGAGCTGCACGTCGAGCAACTGCCCCGCCACCGAGAAGGCTCCGAAGGCCAACAGAATGCCGAGGCCGAGCGTGGCGCCGAGCGCGAGTTCGGAGATTGCCGAGACTGCGAAGCCGCTCCACCCGTTCCAAGTGCCGGCACTCGGCGCCAGCCCGAGAGCCAAAGTCAGAGACAGCGTGAGAAGCATCAGCATGCGCACCGTGGCCGGCAGCGGCACAGAGAAGAAGACCGGCGTCATCACGAAAGTGGCCGCGACGCGCAGCGACAGCAGACCTGCCGGCGCCAGGCCGTCGAGCAAGGGGTGTGGAACGACGGCGGCCAGTGCGGACGCCGTCTGGACGGACGGGGTAACCAAGCGGACGCGGCGACTAGAAGAGAGCGGGAATGCCCGTCCAGAGCTGGACGGTGTAGCGCGTCAAGGTGCGCAGCATCCAAGGGCCGGCCGCGATCATCACGACCGCCGCAGTGAAGAGCTTGGGAACGAAAGTGAGGGACATTTCCTGCACTTGCGTAACCACCTGGATCACGGCGATCAGCAGGCCGACCAACATGGTCAGCCCCAGTACCGGAACACATACGAGCAGGCCTGTTGAAAACAGGTCCGCCATCATCTTGAGTGCAAGATCAGCGTGCATGAGCCCTCCCCGGGCCGAATCATTTTTTGAGCTATTCGGTCTTCGAAGGCCGTGGCGGCCTGCGACTCGGGGCGTAGTCTAACGCTTGCAACAAGACGCAACAGCGCCGTTACATTGCTCTCAGAATCTGATGCCGCGCGCGAGGAAAACGGCGACCAACGGGACGATCGCGATCAGATGCGCCTGGATCATCACGAACTTGCGCGTCTTCTTGATGTCGGCTTCGGAAGGCAGGGCGCCGGTGCTGCGCAGCGCCTTGCGCCAACGCATGTACGTCAACGTCGGAAAGATCGAGATCACGCCGATCACGATGAAGAGGCCGAGCTTCAGGTGCAGCAACGGGTTGCCCCAATACCAGGCGGTGCCCTTGATGCCCCACCAGGTGCGCGCGACGCCGGTGAGCAGCACGCCGATGGCGGCGATGCCGTAGATCATGTCGACCTTGGCGAGCCGCTCGACCACTGCGGCGTTGAGCCATTGCACTCGACACAGGGCGGCCTCGCTCGCGATGAAGACGACCATGGTGAGAATGGCCAGCAGATGGAGGTAGGCAAGGATGGCTTCGAGGGTCATCGTGTGCGGGACGTCGGTGCTGTCGTTCGTCGAGGTGCGGATGTCGATGCGGGTGCGGGTGCGGTCTGCACAGCCATTGTGCCGCCCCAGAATTCCGGGCGCGCGTACTCGGCCTTGAGGAAATCCAGCCACAGCCGAACGCGCAGCGGGAGATGTCTGGCGTGGGGGAACACCGCGTAGATGCCGTTGGGCGGCGCCGCGAATTCATCGAGCAGGGGCACCAGCAGGCCTGCGTCGATTTCGGCTTCGACCTCCCAGGTGCTGCGCCAGGCGATGCCGTGGCCGGCCAGGCACCAGTCGTGCAGCACCTGGCCGTCGGAACAGTCGAGCGGGCCGCTCGGCTTCAGATGCACCACCTCCGTCTTGCCGTCGGCGGACCGCACCCTGAAAGCCCACCCGCGCGTCTGCGAGGCGTCGCTGGACAGCGTCAGGCAGGCAAAGCGCACCAGTTCGCCGGGATGCTCGGGTCTTCCATTGCGGCGCACGAAGTCCGGCGTGGCGACGCAGCGTCGCCGGTTGTCCGCCAGGCGCAGGCTGACAAGCGACGAGTCGGGCAGGTCGCCGACGCGCACGGCGCAATCGAAACTCTCGCCCGCCATGTCGATCACGCGGTCGCTCAGGTTCAGCGAGAGCGTGACGTCCGGATGCAGCGCATGAAACCGCGGCACCAGCGGCGCGACATGGCGCCGCCCGAATCCCGCCGGCGCCGTCACCCGCAGATGGCCGCTCGCTTTCACGCCGCCGGCGCTCACGCTGGCTTCGGCATTGGCCAGTTCCACCAGCAGGCGCTGGCAGTCTTCGAGGAACGCGCTGCCTTCGTGCGTCAGCGTGATGCGTCGCGTGGTGCGAAGCAGCAGCTTGACGCCCAGTCGCTCTTCGAGCGCATCGAGCCGGCGGCCCATGATCGCCGGCGCCACGCCCTCGGCGCGCGCCGCGGCAGTCAGGCTCCCGCGCGCCGCGATCGATACGAAGGACTCGAGCTGCTTCAGGCGATCCATCAGTCGCCCTGGTACGCCTTCACGATGTCGGCTTTTTCAAGCGCCGCGATCTCCGCGTCGTCGTAGCCCACTTCGCGCAGCAGCGCGCGCGTGTGTTCGCCCAAGAGTGGCGGCTGCAACCGGATGCCGGGCCGCTCGCCGCCCAGCGTGAAGGGCGCGAGGGGAATCTTCGATTCGCTGCCGTCGTTCATGCGCACCGGCGCCAGACCGCCGGTGGCGTTGAGGTGCGGATCGTCGAACAACTCCTGGGGCTTGGTGATCGGCGCGAAAGGAAGCTCGTTCTTCTCGAACACCGCGGAGAGTTCCGCTGCGCTGAACCCGGCCAAATGCGAACGCAGGATCGGCATCATCCATTCGCGCGCCCGCACACGGTCGTTGTTGCTCGCCAGGCGCGGATCGGCCAGCATCTCTTCGAGGCCGAAGGCCTTGCAGAAGATGGCCCACTGCTTGTCGCTCACGGCAGAAAGAAAGATCTGCTCGCCATCCTTGACGGTGAACACGTCGTACACGCCCCAGGCCGAGATGCGGCTGGGCATCGGGTCGGCAGCGCGGCCGGTGGCGGCGAACTGCATCATGTGCTGCGCCACGAGAAAGACGTTGTTCTCGAAGAGGGCCGACTGCACTTCGCAACCCACGCCGGTGAGTTCGCGCTGGCGCAGCGCCGCCATGGCACCGATGGCGCCGAACATGCCGCCCATGATGTCGTTGACGCTGGTGCCGGCGCGCAACGGGTCGCCGCTGCGGCCGGTCATGTAGGCCAGGCCGCCCATCATCTGCACCACTTCGTCAAGTGCCGTGCGGTGGTCGTACGGGCCCGGCAGGAAGCCCTTGTGGCTGACGTAGACGAGCCTCGGATGGCGCTCGCGAAGGCGCTCGTAGTCGAGCCCGAGCTTCTGCATGGTGCCCGGCTTGAAGTTCTCGCTGACCACGTCGGCCGTCGCGATGAGGCGCAGCGCGGCTTCGATGCCTTCGGGCTTCTTCAGGTCCAGCGCGATGCTCTTCTTGTTGCGATTGAAGGTGGGAAAGAAGCCCGAGCCCGAGCCGATGAGCCGGCGCGTGTCGTCGCCCCGCACCGGCTCGACCTTGATCACTTCGGCGCCCAGGTCGCCCAGCAACATGCCGCAGGTCGGACCCATCACCATGTGCGTGAACTCGACCACGCGGATTCCCGCATAGGGCAGTGGTGCGGCGACCGGCCGAGCCGGCTTCTCGAACGGCTTGTCGAAAGACGTTGCGGACTCAGACATGCGCGGCTCCCTGGACGAACCCCTTGGGCAATCCGGCCTCGGGCGTCATGCCGTAGACCGGCTCGCCGGGCAGCCCCGCCATGAGCGCGGCGCGCGCCGACATCAATCGGTCGAGATCGACGCCGGTCGCGACGCCCATGGCTTCGAACATGAACACCAGGTCTTCGGTCACGACGTTGCCCGATGCACCGGGCGCGTAGGGACAACCGCCGAGCCCGCCCTGCGATGCGTCGAAGGTGCGCACACCCTCTTCGTACGCGGCCAGGCAATTGGCCAGGCCGAGGCCGCGCGTGTTGTGCATGTGGGCCGCGCCGGCCCGCTCGCCCAGCTCGGCGCGCAAGCGTCGAAAGAGCCGGCGCACCTGCGCGGGATTGGCATAGCCGACCGTGTCGGAAAGGCCTGCTTCGTCGGCGCCGGCCTCCACGCATTGCACCGCCAGCCGAATGACCTCGTCCTCGGGGACTTCGCCCTGCAAGGTGCACCCGAAGGCGGTCGAGATGCCGGCTTCGAGCGGCACGCCCGGCGCGCGCTCGCGCCGGAGATCGGCGATGGCGCGCAACTCTTCGACCATCTGCTCGCGCGTCTTGCGCACGTTGGCCAGCGAATGCGCGACGCTGGCTGACACCGGCACGGTGAGCTTGTGGACGCCGGCCGCAAGCGCGGCTTCAGCACCCTTTCGGTTGGGCACCAGAGCCATCACGGTGAGGCCCTGCAGTTGCGTGGCGCGGCGCACCACGTCGGCTGCATCGGCCATCTGCGGCAGCAGGCGCGCAGGGACGAAAGAGGCCACCTCGATCTCGCGGATGCCGGACCGATGCATCGCTTCGATCCACCGCAACTTGGCATCGGTCGGCATGGTGGTCGCGACGGATTGCAGGCCGTCACGCGGCCCGACCTCGCTGATCAACACCTCGGGAAATCTCATGGCGCGGCTTTCGGAACGGAAGAAAGTCTCGATTGTCATGGGTGCGTAAAAATGAGTCGGCCGAACCCCTTGGCCGGGCCGAGCAACGTCGTGATTACCGCCATTCAGGTCATCAATCAATCGCTTTTCGTCTTCTTAATGCTTTTCGAAGGCTGAAATACATTATGTGCACGCGCGAGCCGTCCGATGCTCGCCCCTATCCATACGAGGTCTTCCCATGACAGAACGCACTCCCGTCCACGGCCTGAAGGTCGCCACCGAACTCCACCGCTTCATCGAAGACAAGGTGCTGCCGGCCACCGGCCTGGCCTCTGCCGAATTCTGGAAGGGCTTCGACGCCATCGTGCACGACCTGGCGCCCAAGAATGTCGCACTGCTTGCCGAGCGCGACCGCCTGCAATCCGAGATGGACGCCTGGCACAAGGCGCACCCCGGCCCGATCGCCGACATGCCGGCCTACCGCGCGTTTCTGGAGAAGATCGGCTACCTGCTCCCTTCACCCAAGAACGCCAAGGCGACCACCGCCAACGTCGACTCCGAACTGGCCCTGCAGGCCGGCCCGCAACTCGTGGTGCCCATCCTGAATGCGCGGTATGCCCTCAATGCCGCCAACGCACGTTGGGGCTCGCTGTACGACGCGCTGTACGGCACCGACGCGATCTCCGAAGCCGACGGTGCCGAGAAGGGCAAGGGCTACAACCCGATCCGGGGCGCGAAGGTCATCGAATACGCGCGCACCGTGCTCGACCAGGCCGTGCCCCTGGCCAACGGCTCGCACAAGAACGCCACCGGCTACGCGGTCAAGGACGGCAAGCTGGTGGTGTCGCTGCAAAGCAGCAGCACCGCCCTGGCCGACCCGGCGCAGTTCGTCGGGTTCCAGGGCGATGCGAGCGCGCCGAGCTCGGTGCTGCTCAAGAACAACGGCATTCACCTCGACATCCAGATCGACCGCAGCACCGCGATCGGCAAATCCGACCCGGCCGGCGTCAGCGACGTGGTGCTCGAAGCGGCGCTGTCGACCATCCTCGACCTGGAAGATTCGGTGGCTGTGGTCGACGCGGCGGACAAGGTGCTGGCCTATTCCAACTGGCTCGGCATCCTGCAGGGCACGCTCACCGAAGAAGTCGTCAAGGGCGGCAAGACCTTCACTCGCGGGCTCAACCCCGATCGCGAATACACCGGCGCCGACGGTCGGCCCGTGAAGCTGCACGGCCGCTCGCTCATGTTCCTGCGCAACGTGGGGCACCTGATGACCAACCCGGCCATTCTGTACGACGGCGACAAGGAAATTCCCGAAGGCATCCTGGATGCCGTGGTCACCACCGCGATCGCCAAGGTCGACCTCCAGCGCAAGGGCAACTCGCGCACCGGCAGCGTCTACATCGTGAAGCCGAAGATGCATGGCCCGGCCGAGGTGGCTTTTGCGAGCGAGATCTTCGGTCGCGTCGAGCAACTGCTGGGCCTCGCGCCCAACACCGTCAAGCTCGGCATCATGGACGAGGAGCGGCGCACCAGCCTCAACCTGAAGGCCTGCATCGCCGAAGCCGCAGCCCGCGTGGCCTTCATCAACACCGGGTTCCTCGATCGCACCGGCGACGAGATGCACACCGCCATGCAGGCTGGCCCGATGCTGCGCAAGGGCGACATGAAGAGCACGCCCTGGATCCAGGCCTATGAAAAGAACAACGTACTGGTCGGCCTCTCCTGCGGCCTGCGCGGCAAGGCCCAGATCGGCAAGGGCATGTGGGCCATGCCCGACCTGATGGCTGCCATGCTCGAACAGAAGATCGGCCACCCCAAGGCCGGCGCCAACACCGCGTGGGTGCCGTCGCCGACTGCGGCCACGCTGCACGCGCTGCACTATCACAAGGTCAACGTGGCCAATGTGCAGAAGGAACTCGAACAGATCGATGCCGACGCGGAGCGCGACACGCTGCTCGCCGGGCTGCTGCAGGTGCCGGTGGCGCCGAAGGCCGAATGGTCGCCGGAAGAGCGCCAGCAGGAACTCGACAACAACGTGCAGGGCATCCTCGGCTACGTGGTGCGCTGGATCGACCAAGGGGTGGGCTGCTCCAAGGTGCCGGACATCCACAACGTCGGCCTGATGGAAGACCGCGCCACGCTGCGCATTTCGAGCCAGCACATTGCCAACTGGCTGCTGCACGGCGTGGTCACGCGCGAGCAGGTGAATGCCACCTTCGAGCGGATGGCCGCGGTGGTGGACGAGCAGAACGCGGGCGATCCGGCCTACCAAGAGATGGCCGGCAACTTCGCGACCTCGGCGGCCTATCAGGCGGCGCAGGACCTGGTGTTCAAGGGCATCGAGCAGCCGAGCGGCTATACCGAACCGCTGCTGCATGCCTGGCGGCTGAAGGTCAAGGCGGCTGCCGCATCGCATTAGAATCCGCGCCGCCGGCCCTTGTGCGTCTTCACGGACGCCTCCTCCCTGCCGGCCGCTTTGCTCACGCGAAGCCCTCGGGCCTCTTCGGAGGCCCTCTTTTTTTGCTCTTCGCGTTACAGCGCCCCGGCCGCGGAACGTCGCGCGCGCTCCAGGCTCCGTGCGGCGTCTTTCGCGTCCATGCCGTACATGTCGGCGAACTCGGCCTCGGTCTTGCCGCTGGCCTCGAAGGCGCGCAGCAAGGCTTCGCTGCGTGCGGTGCGGGTGGCGACTTCGGCAAAGGCTTCGTCGAGCACGGCGTTCGAGGTCTCGTCGCGCGCGCCGGCAGCCATCGTGTAAGCCTCGCGCGACAGCCCCGAGGCTTCGATCGCAGCCACCAGGCGTTCGCGCAGTTGCGGCCGCAGGTCGTCCTGCGTGCGCGCCTGGCGACGCCGAAACACTTCGAGGATGGCGTGGTGCACATGCTCGGGGGCGACGGCTTCCACCGGCTCGCCGTTCAGGTCATGGCGCTTCTCCCCGGCGGCCACCGCTTCGAGATAGCGCGTGGATCGCGCATGGAGCCCGAGCGCGACCTTGAGGTCTTCACGCTTGAATTCGTCCGGATGCAGCGCGAGCAGGTCTTGATAGACGCCGAGCTTGAGCGGCAGGAAACGCGCGCCGAACATCTTCGGGTAGAGCTCGAACAGGCGTTCCAGGACCGGGTGGGTCTTGCGCGAACGCGCGGTGGACTTCGACGCCGTGGGTTGCCTGGCTCTTCCCGCTGATTTTTTTTCGGCGGGCGGAGGCGGCGTGGCCACGGTCTCGGGGCTGGTTTCGGTTGTCATCGAGCAATCGGTCAAGGGTTGTGGTGCCACGGGCGAATGGCCGTGCCGGGGCCTGAACTGTAATGCCGCCGGTCCGGGCGGCTCCGGGCGAGGTCGGTGTGTTCTCCTACAAACCGCAGTCAGTTCGGTTGCGTATCTGAATCGGGCGCATCGTGCCGCTGCGCACAGCGCAGGGGCACGGGCATTCCCGATTTCATTTCAATTTCAAAGGATC
>JAHJOG010000028.1 GCA_018820395.1 Gammaproteobacteria bacterium
GCCATGCTGCGCCGGGTCAATCACGAGTTGCTGCCCGTCCTGGTCACGCTCGCGCAGGGCGACAAGTCGGGCGAGCTCATCGTCGAACTGCTGCCGCAGGAGCAGCAGGTGCGCCAGGACCGCGAAGAAAGATTGCTCGACCAGGCGCAGGCGAACAAGGAGCTGATCCGCAACCTCGCGCACGAGATCAAGAACCCGCTCGGCGGCATTCGCGGTGCGGCGCAGCTGCTGCAAATGGAAGTCGAATCGCGTGACCTCATCGAATACGCACAGGTCATCATCCACGAAGCGGACCGCCTGCAGACGCTGGTCGACCGCCTGCTCGCGCCGCACCGGAGACCGCACGTGGTGGGCGACGTCAACATCCACGAAGTCTGCGAACGCGTGCGGTCCGTGATCCTTGCCGAGTTCCCGCGCGACCTGCACATCGAGCGCGACTTCGACGTTTCGATTCCCGAATTCCGCGGCGATCGTGAGCAGTTGATACAGGCCACGCTCAACATCGCGCACAACGCCGCACAGGCGCTTGCCGAGCGCCGCGCGGCAGGCGACGCGCGCATCACTTTCAAGACGCGCGTGGCGCGCCAGATCATCTTCAACAAGCAGTGGTACCGACTGGCACTGGAATTGCATGTCATCGACAATGGGCCGGGTGTGCCGGACTCGATCAAGGACCGCATCTACTACCCGCTCGTCTCTGGACGAGAGGGTGGAACAGGTCTCGGGTTGACCCTGGCGCAATCGTTCGTGCAACAGCACCATGGATTGATCGAGTGCGACAGTGTTCCGGGCCGAACCGATTTCAAGATACTGATCCCGCTGCCATAGCTGCAGCGGCAACAAGGAACTGCATGAAGCCGATCTGGATAGTTGACGACGACCAATCGATCCGCTTCGTTCTGGAAAAAGCGCTGTTGCGCGAAGATCTGCCGACGCGCAGCTTCACCAATCCGCGCGAGGTGCTCGCCGCCCTCGAATCAGCTGGCGACGACGATGCTCAAGGGCCGCAGGTGCTGGTCAGCGACATCCGCATGCCCGGCGGGTCGGGCCTTGAGCTGCTCGACAAGGTCAAGGCGAAGCTCCCCGGCCTGCCGGTCATCATCATGACGGCCTTCTCCGACCTCGACAGCGCCGTCTCGGCCTTTCAAGGCGGAGCCTTCGAATATCTGCCCAAGCCTTTCGATCTCCCTCGTGCCGTGGAGTTGATCCGGCGCGCAGTCGATGAGAGTCAGCGCGAAGAAGTGGCCGAAGAGCGGCTGGCCGATTCGCCCGAAATGCTGGGCCAGGCGCCCGCGATGCAAGACGTGTTTCGCGCCATCGGCCGGCTGTCGCAGAGCAACGTCACGGTGCTCATCACCGGCGAATCGGGCTCGGGCAAAGAGCTGGTCGCACGCGCGCTGCACAAGCATTCGCTGCGCGCCACCGGGCCCTTCGTAGCCATCAACACCGCCGCCATCCCCAAGGATCTGCTCGAGAGCGAACTGTTCGGCCATGAGCGCGGGGCTTTCACCGGCGCGCAGACCATGCGGCGCGGACGTTTCGAGCAGGCCGAGGGCGGGACGCTCTTTCTCGACGAGATCGGCGACATGCCTTTCGATCTCCAGACCCGCCTGCTGCGCGTGCTCAGCGACGGGCACTTCTATCGCGTCGGTGGCCACAATTCGGTCAAGGCCAACGTGCGGGTCATTGCGGCAACCCATCAGGATCTCGAGCAACGCGTCAAGGTCGGCGGCTTTCGCGAAGATCTGTTCCACCGGCTCAACGTGATTCGCCTCCGGCTCCCGGCGTTGCGCGAGCGCGGCGAGGACGTGCCCGCACTCACCCGCCACTTTCTCCAGCAAAGCGCCAAGCAACTCGGGGTCGAACCCAAGCGCATCTCGGACGCCGCATTGGCGCGGCTCGCGGCGTTCGATTTTCCGGGCAACGTGCGGCAGCTCGAGAACATCTGCCATTGGCTGACCGTGATGGCACCGGCGCTGCTGGTCGAGTCGAAGGATCTTCCGCCCGAGGTCATGGCGGCTTCGCCGGCCCAACCACCGGCAGCCCGCGCGATCGAAACTCATTCGGCCACCGAAGCCGCCGAGAGCATCTTGGCTCCAGCGGTCGCACCGGCCACGGCGGCGCCGGCTCCCACGGCGGCTGCCGTCGCCGCGCCTGGCGCATGGGAAGACGGTCTGGAACTCGATGCGCAATCGTTGCTGGCGGCGGGCCGGCACGATGTGTGGGACGTGCTTTCGCGGCGCTTCGAATCGCGGCTGATTCTGGCTGCATTGGCCAGCACGCGAGGCCGCCGGATCGAGGCGGCTCAGAAGCTCGGCATCGGCCGCAACACCATCACGCGGAAGATCCAGGAACTCGGCCTGGAGTAGGCCCGCGAAGAGCTAGGCCGCGAGGCCGGTGCTTCAGCGGCTTCGCTGGCCTTCGGTCAGCGTGTCGAGCTGGAACTTTCCGCTCTTGTCCCACAGCCACACATCGACATAGGTGTGGCCGCCCAGCGCGCCCGGGTTCGGAAACGGCGACGCCTCGCGGATCAGCTCGGCGATCTTTCCGCTCACCTCCGGCGCATGGCTGGGCGTGCGACTGAAATGCACCCCGGTCACGCGGCCCGTCTTGTCCAGGTCGGTCTCGGTCACGACCACCGCATAGACGAGCGGCGGAATGCGGCCCTTGTAGATCATCTTCGAATACTTGGCGTAGATGTGCTTCGCGCCCAGCTTGCGATAGGCGCGCACGGCCGGCGTCTGCGCTGTGATGAGCCGCACCGTGGGTACGTCGGCTGGCGCTGCGACCTTCTCATCGGACGGGGGCGACGGCGTGGGCGCGGTGCCGGCAGGCTTCAGCGCGGTGCAGCCGGACAGAGCCAGCATCGTGGCCAGCACACCGGCCAGCGCAAAGGCTTGCACCCGTGTCATGCGCTCAACTCCACGATCACCGGCGCATGGTCGCTCGGCTTGGCCCACTTGCGTGGCACGCGGTCGATGGTGCAGGCCGTCACGCGTGGCACCACCGGCGAGCTTACGAGGATGTGGTCGATGCGCAGGCCGCGATTCTTCTGATAGCCCAGCATGCGGTAATCCCACCATGAGTAGCTTTTTTCCGGCTGCTCGAACAGGCGGAAGCTGTCTGTCAGGCCGAGCCCGAGCAGTGCCTTGAAATGGTCGCGCTCCTCGGTCGTGTGGTGAATGGTCTCGGCCAGGCCGACCGGGTCGAAGCTGTCGCGGTCTTCGGGCGCGACGTTGAAGTCGCCGAGCAGAACCAGATTGGGATGCGCTGCCAGCTCTTCACGCAGCCAGTCGCGCAATGCCCGCAGCCAGCTCATCTTGTATTCGAACTTTTCGCTGCCCGGCGCCTGGCCGTTCACGAAGTAGCCGTTCACGATGCGCAGCGGCCCCTGAGCCGTGTCGATCGTGGCGCTGATCACGCGCGAATGCTCGTCGGTGAAGTTGCCGATGTTCTTCGCCACATCCGTGACCGGCGCAAGACTCAGGATGGCAACGCCGTTGTAGGTCTTCTGACCGAAGACCGCTGCGTGATAGCCGGCCGATCGCAGCACGTCGAGCGGAAATTTGTCGTCGCTCATCTTCAGTTCCTGCAGACACAGCACGTCGACCGGATTGGCGATCAGCCAGTCGAGAACATGCTGGAGACGGGCCGTCAGTGAGTTGACATTCCAGGTCGCGATTTTCAAGTGAGTCCTCAGTCGCTGAATTCTTGAACTTCATTTCCGATGGTCCGGGAGATACCCCGGCACCGCACCGAGATTTTCGCCGCAAACCCGATCCTTGCCGAACGGCTGGATTCGATTGAAGGCGCTGCGTCGCTCGAGCACACAACGGCTCACACTCAGTGAGGATTGTCCCGTCCGGCAGGCCCTGGGGGCGGACCCGCGAGGAAACGGTCGAAGGCGTTGCAGAAGTCGTCGGGCAACTCGAAATACGGCAGCGCGCCAGTGGGGAAGACGCTGAACTGCCAGTTCGGGCGAGCTTCGACGATCACCTTGCCGCGATAGTCGGTGAAGTCGCCGCGCACGCCGTGCGACATCCACACCGGCATCTGGAGCCGCTCATAGACCGTGTGGATGTCCGCGCTGAACAGGTTGGCCGAAAGAAAGTGCAGTGGTGCGTGCTCGGCACCTGGCGCCTTCGTCGTGAGTACGTCGTAGGCCCAGAGCGTCTCGTCGATGTCATTCGATCCCCAGGTGCGGCGCAGAAAGTAGCGGATCACGCCCGGCTTGGTCAGCGCGCGAAAAACCGCGCCTCCCCAGCCCGAACCGGGCCCGCGCAGCGCCCGGTAGAGCCATCGTTGACCTCGCGTGCTCCCGGGCTCGCCGCGCCACGGCCGCATTCCTCGGAAGCCCGTCGGGCTGACCAGCGCCACGCGACGGTACCGGGCCGGTGACTCCGCAGCAGCACGGGCGAGGTACTCGCACGACAGCGACACGGCCAGCGCGTCGATCGGCGCGGGCCCGCAACGCGAATGAATCTGTTCGGTGACCGCTTGGATGGCATCGGTCATGAGGCGGGGTGTGTAGTTCCGATCGCTGCGATCGGAGAAACCGTAGCCCGGCAGATCGATCGAAAAGACCGTGCGCGTGGCGCGATAGTGCTCGTGAAGCGGCCGCATTTCGGCTGCCGATGCGGCGGCGTTGATGCTGTGAATGAGCAGCAGGGGTTCGCCTTTGCCCGCGACATAGGCACTCAGTCGCCCTGCTGGACTGGCGAACTCGAAGCGATCGCCACTGAGCGCAGCCGGCAGTGCGTGAGTCATGCGGGCCCCGCCCAAGTCGGTGAGGCCGTTCTTGCGGGTGTTAGGCGGCAGACGGTCTGCGCTCCAGGAAGTCGCGTAAGCAGCGAACTCATCAGATCTGAGAATCTTTCGGGGACTCACCCCGATGCAGCCTGCGCCGCGCTTGCCGCAACGCGAAGATCACTGCGCAGGCCAACAGCGGAATGGCCAGTCCGACGAGCAGATCGGGCTCGACTGCAAACCCAGCGGCCTTGCCGGCCTTGGCCAGATAGCCGAGCAGTCCGGCCACGTAATAGACGATCGCCGCGACGGACAGACCTTCGACGGTTTGCTGCAGCCGCAGTTGCAGCTTGGCCCGCCGGTCCATCGACGCGAGCAGCGCCTGGTTCTGCCGCTCTCGGGCAATGTCGACACGGGTGGACAACAGGGCGCTGGCCTGCGCCACGCGATCCGACAGATCGTGCAGTCGCTGCGAGGTCGTGGCGCAGGTCGCCACCGCAGGCGTCAATCGGCGCGCCATGAACTCTTCGATCGTCTGGATCCCAGGGAGTCGGGTTTCGCGCAGTTCACCGATCCGCGTGGTCACGAGCTCGTGGTAGGCGCGGCAGGCACTGAAGCGAAACTGGCTGCTCGACAAGCAGTTCTCGATCTCGGCCGCGAGGCGGGTCAGCTCTTGCAGCAACGCCTCGTCTTCGCCCCCCTCGAGCGCGATGTGGGCGGTGAGTTTCGTCAATGACGCTTCGATCACGGCGATGCGTGGCGCCAACCGGCGTGCGATCGGAAGGGCGAGCAAGGCCATCATTCGATAGGCCTCGATCTCGAACAGGCGTTGGAGCGTTCGTCCGGCCTGGCGTTCTGTCAGGCTGCGGTTGCCGACGACGAAACGCACGAACCCGTCCGGATGGATTCGGAAGTCCGTGTAGGCAAGTCCCGCCCCGCCGCCGATCTCCCCACCAACCACGATGTTGCCGTCGAAATGCGTCATCAGCGCCGCAGCATCTGGCGGCGCTGCCGTGGCAGGTATCAGTTTGGCGTGGGCGGCAACCAGGGTTGTTCCAGGCAGGCCCGCAAGCCAGTCGGGCGGCAACAGGGCGGCGGCCGGCTCGCTGAACGGTCGCGGGCTCAAACCCGGGGTCAGCATCGTGAAGCCGGAGAACTCTCCGTGCCGTTCCCACTTGAATCGAACGGGGCCGAATCGAGCGCTGAAGTGCGTGGCATCCGCGGCGGGCGGAGCGGCCTGGTAGTGCTCGCACAGCGCGGCGATGTGCGAGCGTTCGCGCTCGCGGTCTTCGCGTTCGATCAGGACGGCCACGTAGGTGGCGCGACACGGCGTGTCCAGCGGCTCCGGCGGCCTTGCGTGGACCTCGTCGGCTAGCATGAGCCGAGAAGGATGATCAGGTGGGAGCATGGTCGCTGCGCGAAGCCTCGATCGGTCGCAAGCCGTGGCGGTGGGGTCGAGCCGGTTCAGCCCGAAGCGATTCGCGGCAGCCGAGCGCGGGATTCCATGATCTCGATCACCTGTTCCGCCATGAACTTCAATTGCTCGATCGCTTGCGGGTCCATGGTGCGCGGTTCCGAGTCGATCACGCACAGGGTGCCGATCGCTTGCCCCGAGGTCGTGACCAGCGGTGCGCCCGCGTAGAAGCGGATGTTGGGGTCGCCGGTGACCAGCGGGTTGTTCGCGAAGCGGGAGTCTTGCCGGGCGTCTTCCACGATCAGCGGCGCGCCGGGGGCGTCGATGGCGTGCGCGCAGAAGGCATGTTCGCGGGGCGTCTGCGAGGCCGCCAGCCCGACTTTCGACTTGAACCACTGGCGGTCGCTGTCGATCAGCGAGATGAGGGCAATCGGCGTGCGACACACCGTGGCCGCCATGCGCGTGATGTCGTCGTAGGCCTTTTCTTCGGAGGTGTCGAGCAGCATCAGTTGCCGGAGCGCCTCGATGCGTTGTTGCTCGCTGTCGTGCTTGTCCATGGGTCCTTGTTCGCCCGGCCCGATGCAGGGAGTGAGGTGTCGATTATCCGGCAGGCGAGCGCCCATTCGCGCTAAAGACCTGCCAGCTGCCGGCATTTGTCCCGTTGTACGCCAAACGCGCCCGCTTCGAGTCGGGCTGTTCCTACGCGGCCTCGGGACTGTCGAGGTTAAATTAAGACCTTTTGGTCAGGGTGGCGCATGCGCCTGCCCCAAGACGAATGGACCAGCCGGAAAAACCTCAGATCAGATCGACCCCGCCGCCCGAGGTGGACGTCGAAACCCCGGGCGTCGACCCGATTGGCTCGCACCGCAACGACATCTTCTTCGCGGCGATCGAAACCACGCGCATGCCCATGCTGGTGACCGATCCGCGGCGCCACGACAACCCGATCGTCTTCGCCAATCGCGCTTTCCTCTCGATGTCGGGCTATTCGAGCGAGGAGATCGTGGGGCACAACTGCCGCTTCCTGCAGGGGCCGGAAACCTCTCGCGCTGCCGTGCGCGCGGTGCGCGAGGCTATCGAAGACCGGCGCGAGATTTCGCTCGAGATCCTGAACTACCGCAAGGACGGCTCCTCCTTCTGGAACGCGCTGTACATCTCGCCGGTCTTCAACCAGAACAAGGAAGTCGTCTATTTTTTCGCGTCGCAGCTGGACGTGAGCCGGCGGCGCGACGCCGAAGAGGCCCTGGGCCAGGCGCAGAAGATGGAGGCGCTCGGCCAGCTGACCGGCGGTATTTCGCACGACTTCAACAACCTCCTGCAGGTGATGTCCGGTCATCTCGACCTGCTGCGGCTCAAGCTCGATCGAGGCAAGCTGGACGAGCAATCGCTCAGCCGCGAGATCGACAACATCCGCAACGCCATCGGCAAGGCGTCGATCCTGACGCAGCAGCTCCTGGCTTTCGCGCGCAAGCAGCGCCTGGAGGGCCGGTCGGTCAACCTGAACGCCATCGCCCGCGGCGTGAAGGAACTGACCGCCAGCACCATCGGCGACCGCGCCGAGGTCGCGTTCGAGTTGGAGCCTGCACTGGGCAATTGCCAGGTCGATCCCACCCAGCTCGAAGTCGCCTTGCTGAACATCCTCGTCAACGCGCGCGATGCGATGCCCGATGGCGGCAAGGTCACCGTCAAGACACGCAACGTGGTGGTGCGCACGGAGGACATCAATGCGTTCGCCGGCCTGCCGCCGGGCGACTACGTGTCGCTGTCCGTCACCGACACCGGCACCGGCATTCCCCAGGCGATCATTGCGCGCGTGATGGACCCGTTCTTCACCACCAAGGACGAAGGCAAGGGCACCGGACTGGGGCTGTCGATGGTCTACGGCTTCGCCAAGCAGTCGGGCGGGACGGTCGTCATCGATTCTCAGGAGGGTGTGGGGACAACCGTCGCGATGTACTTTCCGGTCGCCAAGCAGGTGTTTCACGCTCCCGGCGATTTCACTCGGCGCGCGGCGCATCGCGGAGGCTCCGAAACCATTCTTGTCGTCGACGACCGGATCGAGGTCGCCGAACTGTCGCGCGACATGCTCGAAGGGCTGGGCTACAAAGTCCACGTGGCGAATGGCGGCCGCGAGGCCCTGGCGCTGGTGGACAGCTTCGCCGAGGGCGAAAAGCCCGACATGGTGTTTTCCGATCTCATCATGCCGGGCGGGATGAATGGATTTGCCCTGGCGCGCGAAGTGCGCCAGCGCGTGCCCGGCATCCAGATCCTGCTCACTACCGGCTTCGCCGGGTCGACCGACGGCAGCAACGCCGACGATGGCGCAGAGTTCGAGATCATCAAGAAGCCCTACCGGCTGGCCGATCTGGCCCGGCGTGTGCGCATGATCCTCGACGGGCCGACCGGCAGCACGTCGGGCTGACCTCGGGCTGCGGCTCGGGCTAGCGCTCGGGACGCTCGAGCGTCACGAATTCATACGGGATGCCTGACGCCGACACGCCCGGCTCGCGAGCCACCGCGCGCCACGACACGTCGAACTGTGGCGCCCACACATCGCCTTCGTAGTCGCGGCCGATTTCGGTGACCACCGCGCGTTGCGCGAGCGGCTCGGCTTCGCCATAGGTCTGCGCGCCGCCCATGACCCAGACTTCCGGCGCCTCGGGGCAGGCCGCCACTGCGTCGATCACGCTGGCGAAGCTTTCGGCCCCGTCGGCGCGCCAGTCCGGCTGCCGCGTGATGACCATGTTGCGTCGGCCGGGCAGCGGCCGCACTTTGGGCGGCAGCGAATCCCAGGTCTTGCGCCCCATAATCACCGGAGCGCCCATCGTCATGCGCTTGAAATGCGCCAGGTCTTCGGGCAAGTGCCAGGGCAGCGCGCCTGCGCGCCCGATCACGCCGTTGGCGGCCCGCGCAAGGATGAGGTTGATGCGTGTCATGGGCTCTTGCTGTGAACGATCGATCTACACGGCCACCGGCGCCTTGATCGCAGCGTGGTGCTGATAGTCGACCATCTCGAAGTCTTCGTATGCGTAGTCGAAGAGCGACGCGGGCCGACGCTTGATCACGAGCGTGGGATAGGGAAAGGGCTTGCGCGACAGCTGCTCCGCGACCTGCTCGGCATGGTTCGCATAGATGTGGCAGTCGCCGCCGGTCCAGATGAAGTCGCCCACGTCGAGATCGCACTGCTGCGCCAACATGTGCGTGAGGAGCGCATAGCTCGCGATGTTGAAGGGCACGCCGAGGAAGATGTCGGCACTGCGCTGGTAGAGCTGGCAACTCAGCCTGCCGCGCTCGCCCGCGGACTGCGCCGGCGCCACGTAGAACTGGAAGAAGGCATGGCAGGGCATGAGGGCCATCTTGGACAGCTCGGCCACGTTCCACGCGCTCACGATGATGCGACGCGAATCCGGGTTGGTGCGCAGCGTGTCGACCACCTGTTGGATCTGGTCGATGTGGCCGCCGTCCGGCGTGGGCCAGCTGCGCCATTGCACGCCGTACACCGGGCCCAGGTCGCCGTCTTCCTTGGCCCATTCGTCCCAGATCGTGACGCCGCGTTCCTGCAGCCAGCGGGCGTTGCCCGAGCCGCTCAAGAACCACAAGAGCTCCTGGATGATCGACCGCAGGTGGACCTTCTTGGTGGTCACCAGCGGAAAACCCTCGTTGAGGTCGAAGCGCATCTGGTAGCCGAAGACGCTCTTGGTGCCCGTGCCGGTGCGATCGGGCTTGAAGACGCCGGTCGTGTCGACGTGGCGCATGAAGTCTTCGTATTGGGATCGGACCGGTCGCTGAGTTGCTCGGCTGAATGATCCATCCAACATCTGCCGCATCGATCGAGAAAACGTTCCGTCGAAAGGCTCGGGCGATGAGTTCATCCTAGTGCTACCAACTGAAGTTGCTCCAATCGAATGGCCATAGCCTTGGAGGAGACCCCAAACTGCATTGTTAACGAAGCAATATTTTTGCCATTGAACCTCGTTGCCGAACTAAGGAGCATGGATAGTTCTCTTAGTATGCGTGGTGTCCAGTGGGCACTAGGAATCGAGCCCGCCAAGGCAAACCGTCGTACATCGTCCATTACGAATGGAATGGCACCGAACGTTTGCTCAAAAATTCTCGTCAACAGTTTTCTTGGCATAAGAAAGAAAGCCGCGAACTGGTCAGCTTCTCGTTCTAGCCAGTCGCCTGGTGATGATGAACCATCCATCGGCTTGTCACGATGCATGCCGGCGAACTCGTGCATTAGTGCGTGGCCGAGCTCGTGAGCCGCCGTGAACTTCCGCACTGCCGGACTTAGTCCACTCGATAACAGTACCTTTCGAGACCGCTTATCAATCAGGCCTGCAACATTCGACGCCGGCCGGCCACTATCCGCAATTCGGCCAAGCGCACCAACAATCTCCACGTCGTATCCATAGAGGCGAAGCGCAATTGTTGGATCTAGCAAGTCAATCGACCGTCTCGTTTGGGAGTCGGGAAATATCTCGGCTCGCTGCTCCCACAGACGCATGTGCACGTCGCCCGCAATTTTTTCAATCTCAGCTGCACTGCGCACCTGTGGTTTGCCCCGCCTCGTAGGACTCGAAGACGCTTTGGACTCAAGCCCCAATGCGGGTGGGACCAATTGCTGGCCTTCCTGGATGAATGCGTAAGGATTTTCCAATACGCGCAAAGCCGCACGCCTTTCTTGAATCTCCTCAAGATCGTCCACGAATGCGTACGGGTTCCCCAACAGCCGTCGGCGGTCGTGTACAGCCTTTTCGAAGTTGGAATCCATGCGAGTCCTTGCGGTTTCCTGATTATGTGCGCAGCACCCGGCCCGGGTTCAGGATGTTGAGCGGGTCGAGCCCGCGCTTGATGGCGCGCATCATGTCGAGCGCGACCTGCGGCTTGTGCTTTTCGAGCTTGCCGATCTTGAGCGAGCCCACGCCGTGCTCGGCGGAGAAAGAGCCCTCGAAAGTCTCGACGGCGTCGTAGACCAGCGTGTTGATGCGGTCTTCGTGCTCACGCATGAAAGCGGCGGGGTCGCTGTCCGCGGGAGCCTGCACGTTGTAGTGAAGATTCCCGTCGCCGAGGTGGCCGAAGTTCACCAGCCGGGCGCCGGGATATTCGCGCAAGAGCAGCGCATCGGTGTCCCGCACGAAGTCTGGGATGCGAGAGACGACGACCGAAATGTCGTGCTTGATGTTCGGCCCTTCTTCGGCCTGCGCGAGCGGAATGCTTTCGCGCACGTGCCAGAGCTGGTGGGCCTGGGCAATGCTTTCGGCCACCACGGCGTCGGTGACGCAGCCGTCCTCGAAAGCCGTTTCGAGCAATGCCTCGAAGCGGGCGCGCGCGTGCTCTTCGGATTCGCTGTCGGAATTCTCGAGCAGCACGCAATACGGAACGCTCTCGTCGTCGGCGAACGGGATCCGCATGTCCGGGAAGTGCTTGGCCACCAGGCCGAGCGCGAAGCGGCCCATCACCTCGAAGCCGGTCAGCCCGGAGCCGAGGTGCTTGTGCGCGAGGCCGAGCAGGGTCACGGCCTGGTCGAGCGATGGCACCGCGGCCCACGCGGTGAGCCGCGCGGCGGGCAGCGGGTAGAGCTTGAGCGTCGCCGCAGTGATGATGCCCAGCGTGCCTTCGCTGCCGATCAACAGGTCGCGCAGGTCGTAGCCGGTGTTGTCCTTGCGCAGGCCGCTGGTGCCCTGCCAGACCTCGCCCTGCGGCGTGACCACTTCAAGTCCCAGGCACAGGTCGCGCGCGTTGCCGTAGCGCAGCACCTGCGTGCCGCCGGCATTGGTGGCGAGGTTGCCGCCGATGGTGCAGCTGCCTTCCGCCGCGAGGCTGAGCGGGAAGAGGAAGCCGGCCTTCTCGGCCGCCTCTTGCAGGGTCTGCAGCACGCAGCCGGCTTCGGCCGTCATGGTGAGATTGTGTGCGTCGATGCCGCGGATCGTGTTCAGGCGCTGCAGGCTCAGCAGCACCTGCGTGCCGCTCGCATCGGGAATCGACCCGACGGCCAGGCCGGTGTTGCCACCTTGCGGCACGATGGCCGTGCCCGATGCCGCGCACAGCTTGACGACCTGGGCCACCTGCTGCGTGTCCGCCGGCCGGACCACGGCCAGCGCCTTGCCGCGCGAGCGCCGCCGCCAGTCCTGTTCCCACGCGGTCAGGTCGCCGTCGGTCAGCACGTTGGCGGGGCCGACCGCGCCGCGCAGCTGTTCGATCAGGTCACTCGTGTCACTCATGTCGTCGTCGTTCCTTGGTTCTTCGGCTTCAGGCGGCTGCCTGCGCAGCGAGGCGCAGCCGCAGCCGTACATGCCAGGCGCAGGCCGCGAAAAGCGCGAGACACAGCGCCACCTCGATCAGTGCGAGCACGCGTCCGGTGGCGGTGGCGTCGCTGTAGGCGCGCACCACGCCTTCGGTGAAATAGAGCCAGATCATCAGGCTGACCCAGCGGTAGGTGTACATCCGGTTCTTGAGCAGCCCCGCGAGCGTCACGAC
>JAHJOG010000267.1 GCA_018820395.1 Gammaproteobacteria bacterium
GCCGGCGAGCGCCAGGCGATAGCTGCCCATCGGCTTCAGCGTGGAAAGACTGGAGGAGATGTCGGTTGCTTCGAGGATGGCGTTGCCGTCGACCAGCAACCGGTTGCCCTCGAACTGCATGCGCAGCCCTTGCATCGAGATCTTCAGCGTGCCTTCGGGCTTGAGCGTGTTCCATGGCGCACCGAAACCGGTGAGCAGCGCGGCCGGCCAGGTCGACTGGCCGTCGCGCCATTCGAGGCCGAGCCCGTTGGCCCGGGGCCGCGCCCTGAACACCAGCGGCTCGGCCGCGCAGCACGGAATGTCGAGGGATGCGACCACACCGTCCCAGCGCGGCCTCAGCGTCCAGTCGATGTTGCCTGGCAGCGAGATCGGTTCGGCACCGCCGGCGCCGCTCGAGAACACCAGCCCTGCGTCGCCGTTCCAGACGGTGCCGCGCGCATTTACCATCTGCAGGTGGCCGCCGGTCCAGTAGGAAAGGCCCGCGGCCAGCCATCGCGCAGGTGCATAGAAGGCCAGGGCGAGCAGGCCGCCGAGCAGAGCGCCCAGCACAGCCCAGCGCCAGCCGCGACGGTTCGACTCGGAAGTGGAGACGGTTCGTGTGACCATGGGGCGTCTCAGCGCGGGGGGAGGCCCATGACCAGCGTGCCGTCCCAGCGGACGCCTGAAGCGTCATTGCCCGGGGCGCCAGCCGGAGCCGCGGGGAAATTCGGTTGCGGAGCGCTGGCGGGGGTGCGCGTCAGGTGCACTTCGCGAGGCACGGCGCGCGCGTTGCTGCGCGCCTGCGAGAACCATTGGGCCAGCGTGTCTGCCGGCGTGGTGCGAAGGGCGATGGTGACGCCTTCGTTGCCGCTGGTCGAGCGGATCTGCGCGTTTTGCCCGAGGTTCTGCCGAACCGATGTTTCGAGAGCGCGCAGCGAGTCGTCGCGGTTGGCCCTGGGTTGGGACTGCAAGGCCTTGGCCCGGTTCTGCAGCGTCGTCATCTGCTGAAGCTGCGCGTCGAGGCGAACGCGCTCGACCTTGGCGGCCGACAGCGTGCGCAATGCCGGTGCGAGCGTGACCCACCACAGGAACGCAAGGAGGATCAGCGCGGCACCGGCGGCGATCAGGCGCTGCTCGCGCGGAGCAAGTTCGGGCCACCAGGCTTCCCAGCGGGCTTCGAGCGTCGAGATCCAGTTCATCGCTGCGCCTCCGCCTGCACCAGCAGCAGATCGCCTTCGCTGCGCGCGCCATAGCCGCGCGCAGAAAGGGTCGTCGACAGGTTCTGCACCTCTGCCGGTTGAAGGCCGAGGCCGCGCAGGCGAAGTTGGCCGGCGCTGTAGTCGATCGAGGTGGGGAGGCGCCCTGGCGGCAGGTGGGTCGACAAGGCGCTGAGCATGGGCTCAAGGTCGTTCAGCGCCACGCCGCCGGTGGCGAGTTGAAGCGCAGCCACCTCGCGCTCCATCTGCACGGGAGCGTCGATGACGGTCTTGACGGCAGGAAAGGTCTGCGTGAGGACGTTTCGGACGGCAGCGCGCTTGGCGTCGAGCGCGTTGCGTTCTTTCCAGGCCCATGCATTCACGCCCACCAACTGCGCAACCATCAGCGTCAGCGCGCCCCAGCGCGCCGCGCGCCATTGCGGCCCGTACCACAGCGTGCGAACGACGGACGCCAGCTTCTTGCCGGCGCGGGCGCGCCCGGTGGATGCGAGATCGAACTGAGAGAGATCCCATGGACCCCGACTGGCCTGCAGCCAGCGTGCCGCGGGCTTGACGATCGGCATGCGGCGCTCGAGCACCGCTTCGGCCTGCTCGGCCACCGCGGGCTCGGCCAGCATCGACACGCTCTCGGGCATTGCGCCTGCCAAGGCAACGCCAGCGCCGTCGAGCGGTAAAACGTTGACGCCCTGTGCATCGCACAGAACCAATTGCGCCGCGCCCGGCTCACCGATGGCAAAGACCATCGGGTTGGCGCCTGCGGGCTGAGGCGAAAACTCGGGAATGATGCGGGCAACGCGACGGCCGGCGCCTTCGAGCGCTTGCACCACGCTGCGCAGCCAGACCCGGTTGCATGCCGCCACCCAGATGGGGGTGCCTGCACGCGCACCGGGCTCCAGCGCGAAGTGCAGCATTTCGGGCTCGTCCAGAAGGCGATCTTCGAGCAGACCGTTGAGCACAGAACGCACGCGCACGGCGCCGGACATGCTGCCCTGCGGAAGCGTCACCTGGTGCCACGAGAGCGCAGCAGAGGGGACGCCCAGAATGACTTCGTCGCTGGTCGGCAGGAGCGCAGCCGGTGCGCTGCCCTGGGAGCGCAGCTTCCGGCCGTCGCCAGACCAGAGCGTCCAGGCGAACTCCCCGCCCGGGGGCGAAAAGGTCGGCGACGCGGTGACGATGAGAAAGGGCATGGATCAGGCGAAAGGGGGATCGATTGTAGGAGGCCAGTCAGCTTTTCGCTACACTTTTGATAGCATCTGCAACAGCCATGATGGGCGGTCCGGTCTTTTTTTAACGCATCGGCGCGGGACTTTCGGCAACTTCAGGAGTTTGGCGGCGGTAGCGTGGCGCCAGCGCCACGTTCGCGCCAGATGATCTTCAGGTCGAGGCCGTCACGCTGAAGCAGCGAATGCTCCTGGACCCAGTTGCGATCAAGCCGCAGCCGTCCGAAGACTTCGAAATAGCGTGTGCTCACGCTGAACTGGCCTTCGGTGAACACCGGAGACTTTTCCTGGACGCTGGCCGAGGCGTCGGCCAGCGAGCGGAAGTAGCCGCGCGTGCGCTGTGCCACGATCCGCTTTGCGCTCGCAAGGTCGAGCGCGGGGGCGCTCGCGAACAGCGCCTCTGCGCTCGCGGTGTTGATGTTGAGAGGCGTTCGGACCGGAAGTACCGTGACATAGGGCTCCAGCGCCGCGGCGGTCGAAGCCGACAGCCCCAGCCAGACGAGTTGCGACACGTGCTGCGGCATCAGCGGCCCGGTGCCCGATTCCGAAGAAGCCACGGTGGGGACCGTCGCAGAACCGGAGGCTGGCGAAGTCGCAGGAGCGCCCGTGACCGAGTTGGGAGCGCCGGTGACACCCGTTGTCGCCACCGGGGTTCCGGTCGACGTGGCGGCGCCGGCCTGCGCCGCGGTCGCTGCATTGGCCGGCACTGCGCGCTGGAGGCTGGCGGTCAGGACGGCGACTTCCTGGGCTGGCAAACCCAGCAGCTCGAACAGTTTGGTGAAAGCCGCGACCGAAGCCGCCACAGGCTTTCCGCCGTCGACCAGATTCATCACGTTGAGCTTGGACTGCGCATCGACGATCCGGCCAGACAGAAACGCATCGGGAAGGCCTTCGAGGGCATCGCTCGCGACGTTCTTGTCGGCAGAAAGAAAGCTGGCAAGGCGGGCTTCTTCGAGGGGCACCGCCCACGGTTCGGCCAGGTGATCGGCACCGCCGCCGGCGGCGGCATTGGCGCGAGCGTCCTCGCGCAGGATGAGCCGCGTCCAGTCGAGCGCGCCGATCAGCACCCACGCCGACTGGAGCCGCGCCCGCTCGGCGGCCTCCACCTCGGTCGCGCGCCACTGCTGCCACAGCGACGCGGCGGCGAACGTCGCCACCAGCGTGACGGTCAACATGGCGGCCAGCAACGCGGCGCCAATCTGGGCTTTGACGGCCCGGGATCTGGGATGAGCTTGGCGCTTCGTCATGATTTGGGCGTTGCCACGGTGGGGCGCACCCAGTCGCGCGTGACCAGCCCGGCCAACGCGCGACCGGGCGGCAGGCTCAGAATCAATCGCACGCCGTCCGGCAACGGAGTGGTCGTGCCGAGCGATTCCGCACTGACCGCCGGTCCCCAGGTGTTGTTCCGGAAGTACAGCAGTTGCCAGGCTTCCAGCGGCATCAGACCGACATCCTGGGTGCGCAGATCGTTGCTGCCGTCCTGGCCCCAGGCGGCAGCCCGGTCCCAGGCTTCCTGCCAGTCCGCATGGGTCGTCACGCCGGGCGACTGCCAGCGGCGCCAGCGAGCCCCGACCTCTGGGTCCGGTCGCAGCGTCCAGGCGACCACGTAGATCACCGGCAGGTCGCTGTCGGTGCTGCGTCTCGTCAGCCGGAGAACCTGGCCGTTCCAGTCCAGCGAGCGGGTTTGCGCTAGAACGACGGTGGCATCGAGATCCGCACCCCATTGCGCCAGCGACGTCTGCAGGGTCAGCACTGCGTCGCCGCGTTCCCGATTGATGGATTGCCCCAGCGCCATGGCCTCCAATCCGCGCCAACTCATGAGCGCGAGCAGC
>JAHJOG010000268.1 GCA_018820395.1 Gammaproteobacteria bacterium
CCTGCACGCCACCGGCCCAGCCGCCGCCGCCTTTCACGTGGATGCGTTCGTTCCACTTGGCTTCGGTCGGCAGCCAGACCTCGATGCCGATGCCCGGCGACGTGGATGGCGCATCCGCCGGCCCGGGGTTGCCCGGGCCCACCAGCAGCTTGACGACGCACACGTCGGTGCTCGCCACGGGCGTGGCGGCCGTCGCGGTGCCCGAGAGCAGCAGCGCATCGCCGGTCTTGAAAGACCTGACCAACAGGACCGAGGTGTTCTCGTCGGGCTTGAAAGCCGCCTTCATGGAATCGTCGCAGGCCAGCCGGGCAACGGGGGGCGGGATGACGCCACCCCCGCCGCCCCCGCCACCCCCGCCGTCGTTTCCGCCGCCGCCGCAGCCGGCCAGGGTCATGGCGGTAAAGATGCAGGCAGGCCACAGAGCGCGCTGGCGTGGCGCGGTCGACGGATGCGGAGTGCGTGGCATGGAGGTCTCCTGTTTTTTGTGTGCGCGCCGTTCTTCGTGACGCGTGGTGGGGCTCGGTATCGCGTCGTGCGGCGCCCGGCAACCGCCGCGCGCAACAGCATCGAACTCCCGCCGGGCGAGGATGTAGGACGACGCCTCGTGCAGCGTCGCCGGCAGGCCTACCGAATGCGCGTCGTCAGTCCCGATCGATGAAGATGCCCGCGCACAGGGCGATGCCCACGGTGTAGAGCAGCCAGGTCTGCGCCACCGCGTACGGGTAGAGCATCAGCGCGACGCCGATCCAGCGTGTCACCCGGCGGCCCTGGCGCTTGCCGCAGCGGTAGGCGGCGATGCCGATGATCCCGAACACGACCGCGCCGATCATGTACGCCATGCTCGGCAGCGTCAGGCCGAGCGCCTCGAGTTCGGACAGTCCGGTCACGCGAAGGAGGAGCGCGGCCTAGCGGCAGACGGTGGTGGTACCCACCGGCTGGCAGGTCTGCCCGTTGATGTTGCGGTAGCGGTCGAGCTGGCCCGCGCGGTTGTATTGATTGCCCTGCGTGTCCTGGCAGCCCCCGGCGTCGCAATTGCGCAGGCGCGGGCGCATGTCGCGAGGTGGTGGGGCGCGATAGGCGCCGGGCACGCCGGGGTAGGGATAGGGGTAGCCGCCGTCGATGACGACCGGGTCCGCGCCGCGTTCGCTCCAGCGCGCGTCGGGCGGCTGCGGCGTGCCGCTGGTGCCTGCGCGCGAGTCGATGATCACCGGTCCGGACGGGGCCGGCGCCGCTTGTTGTTGGCGAGCAGCGGCGTCGGCCGCCTCGCGCTGCTGCTGGTTCGCGCGGGCGGTGCGCTCGGCCTGCGCCTGCCGTTCCTGCTCGGCGTCTTCGGGGCTCAGTTTGACGGGTTCCTGCACCGACACCGTCGCGGCGCGCCGCGTGCCGGCCGGGCATTCGCCGTCGGTGTAGCTCACCTTGCCTGCAGCGTCGGCGCAGCGCAGCACTTCGGCGCCGCTCGAAAGGCAAATGCCGGAAAGCATGGCAAGAAGGAGGAGACGGCGCATGGAAACCATTGTGACCCGACTCGACGCCGGGCGCGCAGGAGACCTCCATGCCCCCACCTTCGGCGAATTGCCATCGCGTCTGCGCGGGGGGATAGTGGCGGAATGTCCCAGGCCTGCGCAGTCCGCCGAGTCGACTCAGTGAGCGTGGGCGTGGGCGCGAGCACGATTGCGTGGATCGGCGCGATCGTGCACCGCGTGGTCCTGGCGATAGCGATTGCGCTGCTGCCGTCCCTCGCCCCGGCGCAGCAGAGTGCACCGGCTGCGAAGGCAGCGCCCGTAGAAAGGCGCATCGCGCTGGTGATCGGCAATGCGCGCTATGCCAAGTTTCCACTGGGCAATCCCGAGAACGATGCGCGGCTCATCGCCGGCAATCTGCGACGACTCGGCTTCGAGGTGGACGAGCGGCTCAACCTGAACGTGCTTCAGTTCCGGCGGGCGCTGCGCGAGTTTGCGCGCGAGGTGCAGAAGGACGATGCGGTATCGGTCTTCTACTATGCCGGCCACGGCGTGCAGATCGACGGGCGCAACTATCTGCTGCCGGTCGACATCAACCTGCGCGACGAGGAAGAGGTCAAGGACGAGTCGGTGGACATCGACGAACTGTTCCTCTCCCGGATCGAGAAAGCGCGCTCCCATCCGCGCATCGTCATCCTCGACGCCTGCCGCAACAATCCCTTCGTGCGCAAGACGCGCAACGTGCGCACGGCCGGCGGCCTGGCCGAGATGGGCGCACGCGGAACGCTCATCGCCTTCGCGTCGGCCCCCGGCGCGCCGGCGGAGGACGGACCGGACGGCAGCAACAGCGTCTACACCCGGCACCTGGCGCAGGAAATGATGGTGCCCGGCCTGGAGGTCGAGCCGATGTTCAAGAACGTCCGGGTCAAGGTCCTGCGCGAGACCCAGGAACGGCAGCTGCCCTGGGTCAACACCTCGCTGACGTCGAACTTCAGCTTCAACCCGGGACAGGTGGACGCAAGAGCCGCTGTGCGTTCTGGCGGCGAGGCACGAACGAATGTGCCGCCTCGCAACGAACTCGAGCAACAGCTCGAACTGGCGCAGAAGCGCTTGGACCAGGAGCGGGCGGCAGTGCGCGAGCAGGCTGCGGTGCCGAAGCAGCCGGAGGTGCAGGAGAAGGCCGCGGTGCCGGTGCAGGTAGCCGCACAGCGCGTTTCGCGCCCGGAGCCGTCGCTTGCCGTGCCGCCGGCGCGTGCGGCCCTCGGTGCCGCCGAGGTGCAGTCGCTGCTGGTCGGAAAGACCCACACCTTCGCCGCCGACGGCCCCGGCCAGTGGATGCATTGGGATCTGCGAAGCGGCGGCCTGATCTACTACAACAGCCGCACCACCAGCGGCTTTGCGGCCAACGGTTCCGGCCGATGGCGACTGGGGAGCGACGGCAGCCTGTGCGCACGCTTCAACCCCGTGCCGCCGGGGCCGCCGAGCGATGCGAGGCGCCCTGAAGACGGCTGCTGGCTGTTCTATCGCGACGGCGACAAGCTGATGCGCCAGGATGCCCGAGGCGGATCGCCGCAGGTCGAGATCGTGAAGGTCGAATGAGCGGACCGGGCATGCCGCGCCGGCCGCCGAACTGCGCCACAATGCCCCGATGAAATGGCTCGTCTTCCTCCCACTGGCCTGGCTCGTCGCCGGCTGCGGCACACCCGCCAACGAAGTGATCCCGCTCGGTGATGGCGTGCTGCGCGCACCGACCTATGCGCGCGCAGCCGCCTATTGCGACAGCAAGGACTTGACTGCGCGCTGGCTCGGCAAGGCGCAGGCCGAGGCGGGCGTCAAGTTCCAGTGCCGGTGAGCGTTCAGCGGCCGTTGTCGTCGTCGTCCCGCTCCTTCCGCTCGTCGTGGCCGGGACGCTCGTGGCGGTCGTCCTCGTCGCTGATCAGACCTTCGACCGTGAGGTAGCCGACCGCCGAGCTGCGGCGGTTGTTGTAGTTGGCCCGCACCAGCGGGTCGAGCACCGGCTTCACGATGTCATGCAGGGGCGACTCCCAATCGCCGGCATGCTGGAAGTTGCTCATCACGTAGCTGAAGCCGTTGACGTCGTCCACGGCATGCAGGCCGGTGGATTCGGCACCCGACGGCGTCGAAAGCACGCGCGCGAGCTTCTTCGTGTCGACGTTGTACGCCCACAGGAAGTTGTTGACGTGGTTGCCGCTGTCTTCGCCGATGAAGAGAGTGCGCAGTTTCTCGGAGAACTTCAGGTTGTCCGGATTGGAGATCTTGTCCGGGTTGGCGCTGTTGCCGAGCGCGTCGCGTGTCGCCAGGTCTTCGCCCACCAGTGCCGGCGGCGCGGCCATGTCCACCGGCACCCAGCGGCTGCGGATGCGCTTGCCGTCGACGGTGGATTGGTTGCCGCGCAGGTTCATCGCGTACACCGCGCCGGCGTTCGGGCCCTGGACCTTGATGTCGGTGCTGCCGTCGGTCATCGACTTGTAGACGTAGCTCATCGCGACGTAGGCGATCTTGTCCTCGGCATTGACGGTGGTGCCTTCCCACTTGGTGAAGCCGAGCGAGCCGCCGACATAGGCCGCGTAGCGGTGCGTCTCGAGGAACGCGGCCGCCTTCTCCATGCCGGGCTTGACCTTGATCCAGTTGTTCGTCCCGTTGAAGCGGATCTTCCTGTAGCTCGCGTCGCCTGGGTCGCTGGTCTTGACGTCCATGATGTCGGACGGGCTGAGCGAATCGGCCATGGCTTCGATTTCGGCGCTGGTGGCGTGGCCGAGTTCGATCCATGTCAGCTTTGCGGCGCCGGGGCCGGTGCCGGAGGTCTGCGTCCACTTGGCGACATAGAGCGTGCCGGCGGACAGATCGGTGCGGCGGTCGGCCACGAACATGAAGGCGCCGCCATTGGTGGCGTCGTCGCCCATCAGCACCGTGCGCTCGTCCGGGCACACCTGCACGAGCTCGTGCGAGATGCGGCCCAGGCAATAGTGCTTGGTGATGGTGCCGGTGCCGTCGGGATGCACGGTCACCTCGGGCAGGTGGCCGTAGTGGTAGGGGTTGGCGGTGTCGGGGTTGCCGAACAGGTTCTGGCTGAAGCCCTTGAGCTGCGCGTTGTTCGCCACCCAGGCGTCGGGCTCGTACTCTTCGCTCGACAGATGGGTGTTCCACGGCGACAGGCTGGCGCCGCAGGTGATCCACAGGCCATGCGCGCTGCGCGTGTCGACGTGCGAGTAGCTCACCAGCGACAACTTGCCGGTGCGTTCGTCCTGGTCGAGCGTGAGCACGGCGATCGGCGACGGCAGCAGGCCGTACACCGACGCGCCGGCGGCATTGCTGCTCGTGTATTCGAACTGCACCACGGCGAACACGCGGTGGCAGCCGCGGCGCTGCGAACGACAGCCAGGGAGCGTGAGGAGCGACATGCCGTCGGGCGCGTCGCTGAAGAACTGGCGCTGGTTGGGGTCGGTGCTGTCGAAGATCGGCTGGTTGTAGATGTCGCGGTAGCCGCCGGCGAGCGTGCGGCCACCCGAGGTGTCGCGCACCATCTGGCCGGTGAGAAAGAATGTTTCGTAGCCGATCGAATAGGTCTCGGAGCCGCGCTTCTTCGCCTTGCGCGTGACCGTCGAGGCCACGTAGGTGGTGGCCATCTGCGCCGGCTTGACGAGCGTCGGTGCGGGCATCGAGCCGAAGGAATAGGTCGCGTTGCGCCAGTTCTCGACCGCGTCTGCCGACAGGGGCCACGCAGCCAGGGTGGAAGCCAGCGGCAGCAACGGTGCGCCGGCGAAGAATTGCAGCGCGCGGCGGCGCGAGAGTTCGGGTGTCTTGGACATGGTGGGATCGTGGTGTTTGGTTTCTATTCCAGGGGAAACCAAAGGCTACCGAGCGCACGTGACACTCGAATGACGTGCGGCCCTCGCAGCATGTCGCAACGCTTCGCGCTCAACGCGAGCCCTGCCTCAGCGGCCGCGCGATTCCCAGAAGCCCCGATGCGTCGCGATCATCTCGTCCGCCACCTCGGGGACCGGCCCGATCACTTCGATCGCCTTCTGACCGCGCGCGAACACCTCGCGGCAGGGCAGTGCGAGCGTCGGGTTCTCGGGATGGTCGCCGGTGAGCGCCAGCAGTGCTGTCTCTTCGGCGCCATACACCACGCGCCCAATGCCGGCCCAGTAGATCGTGCCGGCGCACATGGCGCACGGCTCGAAGGTGCTGACCAGCGTGCACTGCCGCAGCACGTGGGCCGGGTGATTGAGCGAGGCGGTGCGCGCCAGGGTGGCCTCGGCGTGATGCACCGTGTCGATGTTGCCCTGCTCGGCGAGGATGGTCTCACCGTCGGGCGCGACCAGCACCGCACCGAACGGATGCCGCCCCATCGTCATGGCGCGCCGCGCCACCGCGTCGGCACGGCGCAGCGCAGCCACGATCTGCGTCGGCGTCATCGATGCCTCATGCGCCGCAGCCTGGGGGCGAGCTATTCATTCTGCGAGCCCCGGTGCGCCCAGCCGGTGGTGTGCTTCTCGATCGCGCTGAAGAGTTCGTACATGGCCATCGCCATCGCGCCCACCACCATCAGCCCCGCGAAGGCCAGCCCCATCTGCATCGAGCTGCCAGCCGAGATCAGCAGGTAGCCGATGCCTTCGTTGGCGGCCGTCATCTCCGACACCGTGGTGCCCACGAAGGCCAGCGTGATGGCGACCTTGAGCGAACCGAAGAAGTAGGGCATGGACCGCGGCAGGCCGATCTTGGTGAGCACGTCCCAGCGCTTGGCGCCGAGCACGCGCAGCACGTCTTCGAGTTCGGGTTCGAGCGTGGCAAGGCCGGTGGCGATGTTGACCATGATCGGAAAGAAGCTGATCAGGAAGGCCGTGAGCACCGCGGGCCCGACGCCGATGCCGAACCACACCACCAGGATCGGCACGAAGGCCGCCTTGGGCAGCGCGTTGAAGGCTGTCATGAGCGGGTACACCGCAGCGTAGGCGATGCGCGAACTGCCGATCACGAAGCCGAGCAGCACGCCGACCACGATCGCGATGCCGAAACCCGCCATGGTGACCCAGTAGGTGCGCCATGCGTGCGCGCCGATGACGCCCTTGAATTCCCAGAACTGGTTCCAGATGCGCATGGGGCTCGGAAAGATGAATTCCGACACGCCGAAGCCGGCGCAGATGATCTGCCACAGCAGCAGCACGGCGACCAGCAACAGCCACGGCGACCAGCGCTCGAAGTGCTTGTTGCGCGTCATGGCGCGACCTCGGCTGGCGCGCTCGCGGCGGCTGTGGCCGAGCCGCGGATCGCGCCGATGTGTCCGCGCAGTTCGAGCACGATGTCGGTGAACTCCTTGGTGTAGGTGATCTCCAGCTCGCGCGGGCGTGGCAGCTCGATGTCGCGCCGGACCACGAAGCGGCCGGGGCTCTTGCTCATCACGTAGACCGTGTCGGCCAGAAAGACCGATTCACGCAGGTCGTGCGTGACCAGGATCACGTTGAACTGCTGCTCGGTCCAGAGGTCGCGCAGGATGCACCACAGCTCCTCGCGCGTGAAGGCGTCGAGCGCGCCGAAGGGCTCGTCGAGCAAGAGCATCTTGGGCTCGTGGATCAGCGCGCGGCAGATGCTGGCGCGCTGCTGCATGCCGCCCGACAGCTGCCATGGGAACTTGTCTTCGTAGCCGCCCAGACCGACCTTCTGCAGCAGCTTGCGGGCGCGCTCCTCGTATTCCTTGCGCTTGCTCTTGAAGGACGAGCGGTAGGGCTCGACGATTTCCAGCGGCAGCAGCACGTTGTCGACGGTGGTGCGCCACGGCAGGAGCGACGGCGCCTGAAAAGCCATGCCCGAGATCTTGAGCGGCCCGGTCACCGGCTGGCCGTCGATGCGGATGCGGCCCATCGACGGCATCTTGAGGCCCGTGGTGAGCTTCATGAAGGTCGACTTGCCGCAGCCCGACGGCCCGACGATGGCAATGAATTCGCCCTGCCGGGTGCTGAGCGTGATGTCTTCCACCGCGAAGTCGCCGCTGTCGCCATAGGCCAG
>JAHJOG010000269.1 GCA_018820395.1 Gammaproteobacteria bacterium
AGCGTGTCGAAGAGGCGCCGAGCGGGCACCCGCAGGCCGCCGAAGTCGAGGCAGCCCTCGAACTTGGCGAACAGCTCGCCCGGCGCCAGCGGAACTTCGGGGCCGCCGCGCACGTAGTCGACCGCCCGGGTGCGCACGCGCCCGTCGGCGATGTCGAGCCGCACGGTGTCCTGCGGCGCCTCGCCCGGGCGGGTCTTGTCTTCGCGCGCGTCGATCGCCACGTCGACGCGTTCCATCATGGCGCGCACGTCGGCACGGCCAACGAAGTCGTCGCGCAACTCCGCGAGCGAGCATCGGCCCGCGACCAGCGCCGACGCCATGGCGAAGGGCATGCTGAACTTGGCCTCGGCGGCGGTGCGCGGCGCGGCGTAGCGCAAGGTCGACCGGTTGCGCGCGCTGATCGACACGGTGACGCCGCGGATCGCGCCAGGGTCCACGGCTTCTTCGCGCAGCAGTTCGAGCACGCCGTCGAGCGCGCGGTGCGTGGCGAAGCAGGTCGGGGATTTCTTGATGTTGACGCCGCCCACGGGCAGCTTCCACTCGACGCCCGCCGCCACCGGCGTGTCGAGATCCACGCGGCCACTTGGAGAGATACCGGCCATCAATCCCTTGGCATGTTCCAGCGCGTCTTCGGCGCCGGTGAAGCCCTGCTCGGCCAGCCGCACCGCCATCAGCCCGGCATGCGACGCACGGCCGGCGTGGTAGGGCTTGGTCATGGTGCCGAAGTTGGCGATCAGGCCGGCGGCCTGCGACGCCGCGATGGCCAGCGCGTGCGCCGTCTGCTCCGCCGAAAGCCCATGCAGCGAGGCACTCGCCGCGGCCACCGCCAGCGGCCCGAAGACCCCCGTGGGATGCCAGCTGCCGTTGTGATAGTGGTCGCGCTCGCGCCGCACCAGTTCGGCCCAGGTCTCGTAGCCCGCGGCATAGGCGGTCGCCATGCGCTCGCCGCTCGCGCCCAGGCTTTCTGCATCCGCCAGCACGGCCGGCACGACGACCACGCTGATGTGGCCTCGCTGCGCAGCGTCGTCGTAGTCGAGCGCGTGCGCGGCCGTGGCGTTCACCCATGCGGCCTCGGGCGCACGAGCGCTGCCCCGGTCGACCAGCAGCCGGCATTCGCCCGGTGCCGGCTGCAAGGCCTTCAGCAGCATGCGCGCTTCGGGCGATTCGCGTCCCGCCACCAGCGTGGCGAAGCAATCGGTGAAGCCCATGCGGATGAAGGGCAGCGCGGCCTCGGGCACGTGCTCGAAGCGCAGGCCGGCGACGAAGGCGGCGAGATCGCGGGTGAGAGCGACGGTCATGGTGCGGCCGGCCGCTCCCAGGGCACGCCGCCCGAATAGGTCATGTAGCTCACGCTGGCCGCCCAGCCCGAATCGACCGGCAGCATGATGCCGGTGATGGTGCGTGCGCGCGCCGAGCACAGGAACTCGACCGCGTCGGCCACGTCGTCCGGAGTCGGCAGCACGTCGAGCGCATGAACGCCCATCATCTTGGGCAGATCGCGCTGTCCGGCATCGATGCGCGCCTGCAGCTGCGGTGTCATCACGTAGGTCGGCGCCACGCCGTTCACGCGCACGCCGTGGCGGCCGAGCTCGGCGGCGAGCAGTTGCGTCAGGCGGGCCAGCGCCACCTTGCCCGGGTTGTAGGCCGGCAACGGCAACGGCAGCAGGCTGTTGATGGAGCCGACCGTGACGATCGCACCGCCGCCACCCGAATCGATCATCTGCCGGCCGAAGCTGCGGCACACGTGCAGCGTGCCGTGGTAGTTGACGCGCCACATGCGGTCATGGGCGGCCAGGTCCATGTCCATGATCGACTCGGTGTTGGGGATGAGCGCGGCCGAGGTCACCAGCACGCCGGCCGGGCCGAGTTCCTGCGCGACGCGCGCAGCCACCGCGTCCACGCCTTCCGCGTCGGAGACGTCGCAGTCGTAGAAGCGCACCGCGGATCCGCCGGTGCCGTCCAGCGCCGACGCCAGCGCCAGTCCCTCTTCGCGCGCGACGTCGAGGATCGCCACCGCCCTGCCCTCGGCCGCGAATCGGCGCGCGGACGCTTCGCCGATGCCGCGCGCGCCCCCGGTGATGACCGCCGTGCCTCGCGGGGCTTTCGCTTTGTCGACCGTCTCTGCGTTCATGCCGCCTACCCCGCGCAATTGAGCGCCAGGCCGGCGCGCGGCCAGGGCATGGTGGCGAGCTGGCCGTTGCCGCTGAACGTCATGTAGGCCGTCTTGAGATCGGGCCCGCCGAAGCAGATGTTGGTGACGTGGGTGTCGGGCACCTCGATGCGCTCCACCACCTCGCCGCTCGGCGCGATGACGGTGATGTGGCCGGTGGTGAGCGTCGCCACGCAGATGTTGCCGCCCGCCTCGACTGCCATGCTGTCGAAGCCCTGGTAGCCAGGCAGGCCGCACACCAGCCGCCCGCCGTGCGGCGGAGGCGTCGCGCCCTTGGCGATCCTGCCGGGCGACACCACGTCGAAGGCCCAGAGGCGCGAGGAATCGGTTTCGGCGACGTACACGGTGCGCTGGTCGGGCGACAGCGCCACGCCGTTGGGCTGCTGCATCGGGTAGGCCAACTCGCGGATCTCCGAGCCATCGGCCTTCGCGTAGTAGAGGCCGCCGTTCACGCGTTCCCTGGCCTTCTTCTTGCCCATGTCGGAGAAGTAGAAGCCGCCGTCGCGGTCGAACACGAGGTCGTTCGGTGCCGAGAGCCGGATGCCGTTGCAGCTGTCGTACAGCACGCGCACCTCGCCGCTCGCGAGGTCGATGCGCTGGATCGAGCCGCCGGTGTAGTCGGCCGCCGGGCCGCTCGACAGGATCTGCCCCGGCACGTACGAGGCGCCGCCGTTGTTGCACACGTAGAGCGCGCCGTCGGGCCCGATCGCCGCCCCGTTGGGGCCGCCGCCGCAGTCCGCCACCAGCGACACCGTGCCATCGGGTGCGATGCGCTTCACGGTGCCGCCGCGGATCTCGACCACGATCACCGAGCCGTCCTGCATCGCCACCGGCCCTTCGGGAAACTGCAGGCCTTCGGCAATGACGCGGATGGGCGCGCGCGCGCCCGAAGCGGTCGGCTCAGGCATTCGAGCGCGGCGCCTGGCCGCCTTCGGTCCATTGCTCGATCGAGCGCACCAGCTCGGTCATGTCGCGCTGCATGCCATCTTGCCGGCCCGCGAAATTCCAGAGCTGGCGCACGGTGTTGCCGACCCACATCGGCACGCCGAGCGCTTCGCATTCCTCCACGGCCAGGCCGATGTCCTTGCACACGCTCGAGATCGGAAAACCGAAGTCGAAGCTGCGCGGCATCACCTGCTTCATGAACTTGTCCTGCGACGCACCGCTGCGGCCGCTGCCGGCGTTGATGGCCGCCATCATCACCTCGGGGTCGAGCCCGCCCTTCACGCCGGCCACGAAGGCTTCGGACGTGATCGCGAAGGCCGTGGACGACAGCATGTTGTTGAGCAGCTTGAGCAGCTGTGCCTGGCCCGCCTGCGGCCCGACCAGAAACACCTTGCCGAACGACTCCAGCAGTTCGCGCACCTGGCTCACCGCCTCGGGGCGGCCGGCCGCCATGATCGCCAGCGTGCCCTTCTGCGCCCCGGCGGCGCCGCCGCTCACCGGCGCGTCCACCAGGTCGATGCCTTTTTCGAGCAAGGCCGCGGCTGCATGCCGCGTCGCGCGCGAACCCACGGTCGACAGGTCGACCATGATCTTCACGGCCTTGCCCTCGTGCACGCCGCCCGCGCCTTCGGCGACCTCGGTGAAGATCGCCGGGCTCGGCAGGCTGGTGAAGACGATGGTCGCGCGATCGACCACGTCGGCGATGCTGGTGGCGGCGGTGGCGCCGTCGGCCACCATCGCCTTCACCGCCGCCTCGCTCTTGTCATAGGCCAGCACCGTGTGGCCCTTGGCCAGCAGGTGCTGCGCGATCGGGCGGCCCATCACGCCCACGCCGATGAACCCGAGGGTCAGCTTGTTGTCGCTCATGGTGTCGAATCCTTGTGCTCAGACATTCATTTCCTTGAAGACCTGCCGCGCGATCTTGAAAGACCCGAGGCCGGCCGGCATGCCGCAATACACCGCCACCTGCAGGAAGGCTTCGCAGATCTCGTCCTTGGTGAGGCCGTTGTTGATCGCGCCGCGCACGTGGATGGCCAACTCTTCGGGCCGGTTGAGCGCGGCGATCATGCCGAGGTTGAGCAGGCTGCGGCTCTTGCGGTCGAGGCCGGGGCGCGACCACACGTCGCCCCAGCAGTACTGCGTGACCAGCTCTTGCATCGGCTGGCTGAATGCGTCGGCCGCCTTGAGCGATGCATCGACGTAGCTGTCGCCGACGACCTCGCGGCGGATCTTGAGGCCCTTGTCGAACAGTTCCTGATTCATGTGCATTTCTCCTTCGAAGTTTGAAAAGTTGCGGCCCGGGTCACTGTCGGGTCCGAGCCGCGGCCAGAGGCATGAGAGAGCCGGCATCGTCGCGCATCTCCAGCGACCACAGCGCCTCGGCGAGCGCCGCCGTCGCGCAGCCGCTGCCACCCCATTCGGCAAGCGTCTGCAGTTTGCGCGTCAGATCGTCGTCCGCCAGCGGCACCGCCAGGCTGCCGAGCGCCGCCGCGACGTGGTGCGAGGCAGTGCGCCCGTCTCGCAGAAACAGCGTGACCGTGGCCGACTCGACGCCGTAGCGGGCATCGTCGACGAACACCACCCGGTCGGCAAAAGCGCGCCAGGCCGGCTCGGCCACGCACGCGTCGCTGAATTCGTCGAGCCCGGCGCGCCCGCGCGCGAGGCACACCGCCACCGCGTGCTGTGCGCTCACCTGGGCCTCGCGGCCCGAATGCGGCACGCGGCGGTCGGTGCGTTCGCGCAAGAGCGGATGGCCCTTGAGTTCCACCCGCTCGATGTCGTCGAGCGCAATCGGGTGCGCGCGGTGCAGCGCAAGGCAGGCCTCGATGACCGGGTTCAGCACCACGCCGCAGGGGTACGGCTTGTAGGTGTTGTTCATGAGTTCCCAGCGCTCGCCGAGCCCTTCGGTGAGCGACGCCAGGTCGGGCGATTCGCCCGTCACGCGAAGAAAGCCGCGCGGCCCCTCGACCGGGTGCACCGGCCCCTCGAAGCCTTCGGCGGCGAGCAGCGCCGACAGCAGGCCGTTGGACGCCGCGTTGCCCACGCCGATGCTCTTGGCCATGCTGCCGAGGTTCTCGACCAGCCCGCCGGACTGGGCTGCCGCGTTGCCCAGCGCCCAGCGCGTGCGCGTCGCGTCGAGCCCCAACACGCGCGCGCAGGCCACGGCCGCGCCGAAGACGCCGCAGGTGGAGGTGATGTGCCAGCCGCGCCGGTAGTGCCCGGGCGAAATGGCATTGCCCAGGCGGCACTCGATCTCCACGCCCAACACGAAGGCCAGCAGCAGATCTTGTCCGGAGATGCGCGTCGTCTGAGCCCATGCCAGCAGCGCAGGCGCGACCGGCGCCGTGGGATGGATGATGGTCGGCAGGTGCGTGTCGTCGAAGTCGAACACGTTGCCGCTCATGGCGTTCTGCGACGCGGCATGGAGCGCGTCGGTGGTCTCGGCGCGGCCGATGAGGTTGCAGCCGGTGCCGGCACTGAAGCGGGTGAACACGGCATGCGCCGCTTCCAGTGCCGGATCGCGGCAGCCGGCCAGCGCGGTCGCGAAGAAATTCACCAGCGCGCGCTTCGACTCGTGGCGCACCACCGGCGGCAGATCGTCCCACCGCGCGTCGACCACGAAGCGGGCCAGCGCGTCGCTGATGCGCGCGCCCTCGGGCGTGGCGCCGTCCGTCCCGGCCTTCACGTCGCCAGCCATCCGCCTTCGACCGGCATCACCGCGCCGGTGATGTCGTCGCCCGCCGGGCCGCACAGAAACACCAGCATCTGCGCCACGTGCACCGGATCGACGAAACGCCCGGTCGGCTGCTTGCCTTCGAGGAAGCGCGCGGTCGCCTCTTCGCGTTCGAGGCCGGTGGACACCATCAACGCGCTGATGCGGCCGTGGTTGGTGGGCGTCAGCACCGCGCCGGGGCACAGCGCGTTGCAGGTGATACCCTGGTTGAGCGTTTCGACCGCCACGGCGCGCGTCATGCCGATCAGCGCCGTCTTGGTGGTCACGTAGTCGATGCGGTTCGCCACGGCGCGCGCGCCGTACACCGAGGTCATGTTGAAGATCCGCCCCCAGCCGCGCTCGCGCATGCCCGGCAGGCACAGCCGAATGTGATGGAAGGCCGCGCTCAGGTTGACCGCCAGCGCGCGGTCCCAGTGCTCTACCGGAAACTGCTCGACCGGCGCGAAGTGCCGCGTCACGGCGTTGTTGACCAGGATGTCGATGCCGCCATGCCGCTCGAGGACCGAGGTGACGAGCCGTTCGCTGGAGCCGGGTTCCGACAGATCGGCTTCTACGTAGCTGGCGACCACGCCGTAGGCACGCTCCAGTTCGGCCTGATGCGGAGCCACGCTCGCGGTCGGCTCGATGCCGTGCAACACCACGTTGCAACCGGCCTTGGCCAGTTCTTCGGCGACCGCAAAGCCGATTCCGCCGGCCGAGCCCGTGATCAGTGCTGTCTTGCCCTTCATGCGCGCTCGATTCCGTTCAATAAAGTCATATGCGGTCACCCGTGTGATAGCGGTAACATAACGGAAAACACAGAAGCTTGCAAGCCCCTCGCGCGCGCGAGGGGCTCGGTTGGGCAATCAGGTGCTTTCGCGCTGGATGACTTCGAAGCCGAGGTCGAGGCGAACCTGCTCGCCCCGGCCGCGCACGCGGTCGAGCAGCGCTTCGGCGCTGCGCCGCCCGATCTCCAGGCGCGGCAACCGCAGGCAGGTGAGGCGCGGCACTGTGTGCTGGAGGATGTCCAGGTCGTCGAAGCCGGCGATGGCAACGCGGCCCGGCACCTTCCAGCCGCGCCGCTGGCTTTCGAAGAGTGCGCCGATCGCCAGCACGTCGCCGGCGAAGAAGATGGCGTCGATGTCGGGCGCGCGGGCGAGCATGTCGACCATGGCGTGTGCCCCGGAGGTGAGCCCCGGCCCGACCTCGGCCATGAGCAGCGGGTCGGACTTGCGGCCCAGCGACTTGAGCGCCGCGAGGTAGCCGCGCTGCCGCTCGCGGGCGCGGCGATTGATCTTGGTGTCCAGGCTCACGAAGGCAATGCGCCGGTAGCCGCGCGCGGCCAGGTGCAGCGTCATGGCCTTGGCGGCTTCGGCGTTCGAGTAACTCACCGCCATGTCGATGGGGTTGCGCGGGACGTCGCCGGTCTCGATCACCGGCACGCCGGCACGCTCGATCATCTGCAGCGCGCGCGGCGTGTGGTCGGTGTTGTGCAGGATGAGCCCACACACGCGCTGCGCGAGAAAGGCGCCGATCAGCGCTTCTTCTTCCTGCAGCGAGTAGCCGCTGTCGGCGAGCAGCAGGTGCATGCCGGCGGTGCGCAGCACGTCGGCCGAGCCCTTGACCGTGTCGGCATAGAGCGAGTTCTGGATGCTGGGGACGATCTGCCCGACCACGCTGGAGCGGTTGGACGCGAGATTGGCGGCGATGCTGTTGGGCACGTAGCCGATCTTCTTGACGGCGTCGAGCACTGCCTTGCGCGTTTCTTCGGACAGGCGCTGCGGTTCGCGCAGCGCCCGCGACACCGTCATGAGCGAAACGCCGGCCGCATTGGCCACGTCGCGCATGCGCGCGCCCTGCCCTCTTGAACGAACCCTGCCTTCAGCCATTGCAACCCTCTACGTCGGAAACGCTTGGCGCGGATGATAAGTGACATCGGAGGCGGCCCCGGATGTGACATCCCTGAGTGGTAGCGGTATCATCGCGTCGAATTGCCCGGCCAGGGCCGGGTTGCCCTCCAGCCTCCCTCCTTCGAACGAACTCCATGTCCGCTGCCGTCGAAACCTATCGCGTCTACGCCATCAAGTACGCCCACCACGAGCGCCTGTCTTCGGCCAACTTCATCGGCGGCGACAGCCACGACGTGCCGATGCCGCTCGACTACTTCGTGTGGGCGGTGGTCGGCGAGTCGCGCACCTACCTGGTCGACACCGGCTTCGATCAGGAAGGCGCGGCCAAGCGCGGCCGGATCATCACGCGGCCCATCGACCAAGGCCTGAAGGAACTGGGCATCGACCCCGAGACGGTCGACGACGTGATCGTCACCCACATGCACTACGACCATGCCGGCAACCGCACGATGTTTCCGCGCGCGCGCTTTCATCTGCAAGACCGCGAGATGGCGTACTGCACCGGCCGCTGCATGTGCCATGCGGCGCTCAACCACCCCTTCGAGGTGGCCGACGTCGCCAGCATGGTGCACCGCGTGTTCGACGGCCGCGTGCGCTTTCACGACGGCGACTCGCACATCGCGCCCGGGCTCAGCGTGCATCGGGTCGGCGGCCACACCGACGGGCTGCAGGTGGTGCGCGTGCACACGCGCCAGGGCTGGCTGGTGCTGGCCTCGGACGCGTCGCACCTCTACGCCAACATGGAGCAGGAGCGCCCCTTCCCGGCCGTCTACAACATCGGCGACATGCTCGAAGGCTTCCACCGCGTCTACGGCCTGGCCGACGCCCCGCGCCTGGTGGTCCCCGGCCACGACCCCGACGTGCTGCGCCGCTTCCCGGCCCTGAGCCGTGAGCACGAAGGCTGGATCGTGCAGCTCGACGGCGACATGCGCTGAGCGGCGGGAGACACCCCATGGAATGCGTGGTGCTCATCCGCCGCTTCATCAAGCCCGAACGCGAGCAGGACTTCGTCGCCTGGGTCAAGGCGCAGCCGCCGCTCGACCGGCCCGGCTTCCAGGGCAAGACGCTCACCCGCCTGGACGACGCGTCCCAGCTCCCGCCCGGACTCAACACCTTCCACGTCGGAGCCAACCCGGGCGCGGCGACCTACATCATGGTCGAGCGCTGGGCCTCCATCGAGGCCTTCCGGGCCTACGTGCCGAACGCCGGCACCAGCGACCAGGACGAGTACGAGGCGGCGCCTCGACAGCGGGTGATCTTGTCGGTGGTCTAGGGGCCGGGCGCAGGGCTGCGATTTGGCACGTGTCGACGAAAACGCAAAACGGCGACACGTCGGCTCGACGTGTCGTCCGCAGCGACATAAGCCGGGAACGTGTCGCCAGAATGGCGTTTTTGCATCATGAGCACTCCGCTCAGATCCCGAGCAACGCCCGCAGCGACGGCGACTTCGCCTCCAGCTCCCCCGCCGCGAAGCCATCGATCACGCGCCCGTGCTCCATCACGTAGAAGCGGTCCGACAGCGGCGCCGCGAAATGGAAGTTCTGCTCGACCATGACGATGGTCATGCCCTGTCGGCGCAGGTGCAGGATCGTTTCGCCGAGCGCCTGCACGATCACCGGCGCGAGCCCTTCCGAAATCTCGTCGAGCAGCAGCAGGCTGGTGCCGGCGCGCAGGATGCGCGCGATCGCCAGCATCTGCTGCTCCCCGCCCGACAGGCGCGTGCCCTGCGCCGAGCGGCGCGCCTCGAGGTTGGGAAAGAGCTTGTAGATTTCCGCGAGCGACATGCCCTGGCCGTCGCGCGACACCACGGGCGGCAGCAGCAGGTTCTCCTCGGCCGACAGCGACGCGAAGATGCCGCGCTCTTCGGGGCAGTAGCCGACGCCCAGGTGCGCGATCTTGCGGCTCGGCAGGCGGATGGTTTCCACCCCGCCGATGCAAATCGAGCCGCGGCGCGTGTCGGTCAGGCCCATGATGGCCCGCAGCGTGGTGGTGCGGCCCGAGCCGTTGCGGCCCAAGAGCGTGACGACCTCGCCGGGGCGCACGTCGAGATCGACTCCATGCAGCACGTGCGATTCGCCATACCAGGCGTTGAGCGCCTTGATCTCCAGGGCCGGCGCGCTCATGGGTGCGCCTCGGACATCTGGGGCGCGGTGCCCATGTAGGCTTCGATCACGCGCGGGTCGGCGGCCACCTCGCGGTAGGGCCCGTCGGCCAGCACGGTGCCACGCTGCAGCACGGTGATGCGGTCGCAGATGCCGGCCACCACGCTCATGTTGTGCTCGACCATCAAAATCGTGCGCCCGGCCGAAACGCTCTTGATGAGCGCCGTGACACGCGCCACGTCTTCCAGCCCCATGCCGGCGGTCGGCTCGTCGAGCAGCATCAGTTCGGGCTCCATGGCGAGCGTGGTCGCGATCTCCAGCGCGCGCTTGCGCCCATAGGGCAGGTCGGTCGCCAGCACGTCGGCGAAGGATTCGAGATCGACCTGCGCCAGCAGCTCCATAGCGCGCGTGTTCAGCACGTCCAGCGAGCGCTCGCGCTTCCAGAAGTGGAAAGACGTGCGCAAGGCCCGCTGCAGGCCGACGCGCACGTTCTGCAGCGCGGTCATGTGCGCGAACACCGCCGAAATCTGGAACGAGCGGATGACGCCCATGCGCGCGATCTGCGCCGGCCGGTCGCGCGTGATGTCGCGGCCGTTGTAGAGGATCGTGCCCGCACTGGGTTCGAGGAACTTGGTGAGCAGGTTGAAGCAGGTGGTCTTGCCGGCGCCGTTGGGGCCGATGAGCGCGTGGATGTGGCCGCGCTCGACGTCGAGGTCGATGTGGTCGACCGCGCGAAAGCCGCGGAAGTCCTTGGTGAGGCCCTGGGCCTGCAGGATCGGGTCAGACATCGTCCACCACCTTGCGGCCTGCGCGCTGCGGTCGCAGCACGTGGGCCAGTTCGCCGATGACGCCCTTGCGAAAGGTGAGCACGCAGGCCATGAAGATGAGCCCGGTGACCAGCGGCACCGACACGCCGATCGCACGGAACCAGTCGATGCCGGTCGTGGTCGCCAGGAAATCGCCGATGTCGCCGAGCTTGTTCTCCAGCCCGACGATGACCGCCGCGCCGATGACCGGGCCGATGAAGGTGCCCATGCCGCCGATAAGCGTCATGAGGATCACCAGCCCCGACATGCCCCAGTGCACGTCGGTGAGCGTGGCCGAGCCGAGCACCACGGCCTTGGTCGCGCCGGCCAGCCCCGCGAGCGCGGCCGACAGGACGAAGGCGAGCACCTTGTACTTCGACACGTCGTAGCCCAGCGAGATGGCCCGCGCCTCGTTGGCCTTGATGGCCTGCAGCACCTGCCCGAAAGGCGAATGCACGGTGCGCACGATGAGCGCGAAGCCCGCCAGGCAGATCGCCACCACCACGTAGTACATGATCAGGTCGTCGCCGAGATCGATCACCCCGAAGAGCCGCCCGCGCGGAATGGCCTGCAGCCCGTCTTCGCCGCCCGTGAACGGCGCCTGCAGATAGAAGAAGTACAGCATCTGCGCGAGCGCCAGCGTGATCATCGAGAAATACACGCCCTGCCGCCGGATGGCGAGGCTGCCCACCGCGAAGCCGATCAGCGCCGACGCGGCCGTGCCGGCAAGGATGCCGAGCTCGGTCGGGAACCCGAGCGAGGCCAGCGCGTAGCCGCAGATGTACGACGCGCCGCCGAAGAAGGTGGCATGCCCGAAGGACACCAGCCCCGCGAAGCCGATCAGCAGGTTGAACGCGCACGCGAAGAGCGCATAGCACAGCACCTTCATCACCAGCACCGGATAGAGCACGGCCGGTGCGGCGAGCAGGATCAGGAGGGCCAGCACGTAGCCCCAGTTCTTCAGTTTCATGGGGCCTACTTTTCCCTGCCGAAGAGTCCGGCGGGCCGCAGCAGCAGCACGACGGCCATCACGATGAAGACGACGGTGGCCGACAGTTGCGGGTAGAAGATGCCCACCACGCCCTCGATCACGCCCAGGCCCAGTCCGGTCAGGATGGCCCCGAGGATCGAGCTGAGCCCGCCGATCACGACCACCGCGAACACCGCCACGATGAGGTTGCTGCCCATCAGCGGCGACACCTGAACCATCGGCGCCGCGAGCACGCCGGCGAAGCCCGCGAGCGCCGCGCCGAAGCCGTAGGTGAGCGTGACCAGCAGCGGCACGTTGACGCCGAAGGCCTCGACCAGCCGCGGGTTCTCGGTGCCGGCGCGCAAGGTGGCGCCGAGCCGCGTCCGCTCGATCGCATACCAGGTGCCGAAGCAGGTGACGAGCGACGCCACGACGACCCAGGCGCGGTAGTTGGGCAGCACCATGAAGCCGATGTCGGTCGCGCCGCCGAGCGCGGCCGGCGAGGAATACGACTTGCCCGAAACACCGTAGAACGAGTGGAACAGGCCTTCGAGCACGTGGGCCAGCCCGATCATCAGCAGCATGCCGTAGAGGTGGTCGAGCCGATAGAGGCGCCGCAGCGCGAGCCTTTCGATCACGACACCGAAGACGCCCACCGCCAGCGGCGTCAGCAGAAGCATCCACCAGTAGCTGATCCCGGCATAGCTCAGCCCCATCCAGGTGATGAACGCGCCCAGCATGTAGAGCGCGCCATGCGACAGGTTGATGACGTTCAACAAGCCGAAGATGATCGCCAGGCCCAGCGACAGCAGCGCATAGAAGCACCCGTTGACCAGGCCGAGAAAGAGCTGCGCGGGAACGGCCTGGTAGGGGATTCCGAAGATGTCCATGGGTCGGCGGGCGCGGCTACTTCCAGAGGGCGCACTTGGTTTCGGACTTCTTGGTGAAGGCCTCGTCGCCCGGAATGGTCTTGACGGTCTTGTAATAGTCCCACGGGCCCTTCGATTCGGCCGGCGTCTTTACCTGCCGCAGGTACATGTCGTAGACCATGCGGCCGTCGGTGCGGATCATTCCGCTCTTGGTGTACATGTCGCTGATCTTGGTGGACTTGAGCGTCGCCATCACCTTGTCGCCGTCGTCGGTGCCCGCCGCCTTCACCGCCTTGAGATAGGTGGTCACCGCCGAATAGTCGGCGGCCTGCATCGAGCTGGGCATCTTCTTCATCTTCTCGAAGTAGCGCTTGGCCCAGGCGCGCGAGGCGTCGTCCTGGTCCCAGTACCAGCCGTCCGTGAGGTACATGCCCTGCGTCAGCTTGAGGCCGAGCGCATGCACTTCGGTGATGTGGGTCAGGATGGCGGCCAGGTTCATGGTCTTGTTGATGCCGAACTCGTTGGCCACCTTGATCGCGTTGATCAGGTCGTCACCGCTGGTCGCGAGGCCGAGGATCTTGGCCTTCGACGCCTGCGCCTGCAGCAGCAGCGCCGAGAAGTTCGGCGTCGAGCCCACCGGGTGCTTCACGCTGCCCATCACGCGGCCGCCCTTCGCCTCGACCACGGCGGCGGTTTCCTTTTCGAGCGAGGTGCCGAAGGCGTAGTCGGCCGTGAGGAAGAACCAGTCCTTGCCGCCCGCATCGACGATCGCACCGCCGGTGCCGCGCGCCACCGACACCGTGTCGTACGCATAGGCCACCGTGTAGGGCGTGCATTCCTCGTTGGTGAGGCGCGCCGTCGCGGCGGTGACCGCGATCATCGGCTTCTTCTTGTCGGCCGCGAGCTTGGCGAGCGCCAGCGCGGCGCCCGAGTTGGCGCCGATGACCAGCATGTCCAGCCCGTCGCGGTCGAACCACTCGCGGGCCTTGGCCGACGCCACGTCGACCTTGTTGAGGTGGTCCGCGTAGAGGAACTCGACCTTCTTGCCGTTGAGCGCGCCGAAGTCCTCCACGGCCATCTTGATGGCTTCCACGCCGCCCTGCCCGTCGTTGTCCGAATAGACGCCCGAGATGTCGGTGAGAAAGCCCACCTTCACCACATCGCCGGAAAACTGCGCGAAAGCCGGCGTGGCGAAGCCGAGCGAAAGCGCCACGGCGAGGGCCGTGAACTTCGACTGGATGCGGTTGCGTTGCTGAAACATGGGGGTCTCCTTCGGTTGTCGTGTTGTAGGAAGCGGGAACTCGGGATCGGAAATCGGGAGCAGGAACGAGGGCTCAGTACGTCGACATGAATCTGATAGCGCTAACTCGCCAGGCCGAAAAATTCAGCCGGCGCGGCACAGCCGCCCGCCGTCGACCACCAGCATCTGTCCGGTCACGTACGACGACATCGGCGAGCACAGGTAGAGCACCGCCCCGATCACGTCCTCGGGCGTGCCGATGCGTCCCATGGGCAGTCCGGCGCCCGCGGCGCTGGTCTTGGCGGGCGTATCGAGCGTCGACCGGTTGAAGTCGGTGAGGATGGTGCCGGGCGCCACGCCGTTCACGCGGATGCCCGACGACGCGAGCTCGACCGCGGCCGACACCGTGAGCTGGCGGATGCCGCCCTTGGTCACGTCGTAGGCGATCTCCGGCACGCGCGAGGCGACGAAGGCGGAGGTCGACGAAAAGGTCACGATCGAGCCGGCCCGGTTGGGCAGCATGCGCCGGGCCGCTTCCTGCACGCTGAAGAAGGTGCCCTTGAGGTTGACGCGCGCGAGCGCATCCCAGTCTTCTTCCTCGTGATCGAGAAAAGGCTTCACGCGCAGGATCGCCGCGGCGCAGACCGCGATGTCCGGCGGCGCGGCCAGGCCACGAAAGAAGGCCCGCAGCGCCGGCACGTCGGCGATGTCGAGCGCATGCGCCTCGGCCTCGCCGCCGGCCTGGCGGATCGCCTCGGCCGAAGCCTGCACGTTGTCCGCATCGATGTCGGCCAGCACCACCTTCGCGCCGCGCTGCGCCAGGGCCAGCGCCACTGCGCGGCCCATGCCGCGACCGGCGCCGGTCACCACGGCGCGTCGGCCGTCGAAATTGAGGTCGTCGTGGGTCATCGGGTGGGGCGCCGCTTCAGACTTCGACGAAGACCTTGCCGTCTTCGACGCGAACCTGGAACACCGGGATGTCTTCGCGTGCCGGCGGGCTCAGCACCTTGCCGGTCTTGATGTTGAAGCAGGACTGGTGCATGGGGCATTCGATGGTGTCGCCATCGAGGTAGCCGTCGGACAGCTTCACGTCCTTCTGGTGCGGGCAGAGATTGCCCGTGGCGTGCACGTCGGCGCCGACCTTGTAGAGCGCGACCTCCTGCCCACCCACCGTGACCGCGAGGGGCACTCCCTCCCACACGTCGTCGAAGTTGCCAGCGCAATGCCAATCTGCCATGTCAGAGACCCATCTTTTCTCGGTAGTAGCCATAGAAGCCACGGATCAGCGTTTCCGTGAGCATCGTTTCCTGCGGTGCGAGGTCCACTCCCCCCATCGTCACCACCTGCACGGATTCTGGCGCGCTGTCGGCCACGGGCTGCATGCGCGCGAGCACCTCGCTGTCGTCGATCGCGACGTAGCCCGCGGGGCCCATGAGGTTGGCCTGCTTCAGGCGGCGGCGATTCATGTCCTCGTCGTCGTCGACGAAGCCGTAGTGCGTCCAGGCCAGCTCGGTCTGCGTGGCCGACTTCGGCAGCAGATGGCGCAGCGCCAGCGAGTTGCCGTGCTGCTGGAAGAACACCGACGGCAGCACTGAGAAATTGATCATGGCGCTGTCGCCCATCTCGTCGACGGGCTTGACCACTTCCATGTCTTCCAGCGTGAAGTCGCTGTGCAGGCTCGCGAGCTCACGCGTGACCTCGTTCTGCTGCCCGGCCGTGGCGGCCGAATAGGTCGAAGCCATGATGGCGTGGCGCCCGCCGAGCGTCGGCACGGCCCTGAAGGCGGTGTCGGTGCGCAGCAGGCCGAAGGTGAGAAAGAAGCTGTGCAGCAGGGTCGCGTGGTACGGGTCGCGGCTGTTCTCGAGGTAGAGCTTCCAGTTGCAGGGCAGCAGCTGGCGGTTGTAGCCGAGCAGGCGCAGCTTCTTGCCACGGCCGGTGGCGCGCAGCACGAGTTCGCGGATCTCCTCGCCGAGGTAGTCGTCCAGCGACGGCGCCTCCTGAGAGAAGGTCGCCCACACAAGGCCTCCGAGCGTGGCGACGCGCAGCTTGCGCAGCCCATGCGCGCTCTTGTCGAAGTCGCGCGGCATGCCGCCCTTGCCCATCGCGCCGCGAAAGAAGGGCAGGCCCAGCAGATTGCCTTCGAGGTCGTAGTTCCAGTGGTGGTACGGGCAGGTGAAGTCGTTGACCACGCCCTTGTTTTCCCAGCACAGCTGCGAGCCGCGGTGCGCGCAGCGGTTCTCCAGCACATGGATGGCGTCGTCGTCGCCGCGCACCATGATCACCGAGCGCGTGCCCACCCAGCTACGCTTGTATGCGCCGCGCTCTTCGATCTCGCATTCGAGGCCGATGAAGTTCCAGCACGGCCCGTCGTGGAAGACTTCCATCTCGCGCGCGAAGAGCGACGGGTCCGAATAGATCCATGCGGGAATGCGGGTCTCGCGCGGCTCGGGCCAGCGGCGCATGCGCCAGGTCGAGACGGTGGCTTCGGCCGGCGCACCGTTCGTGCCGGTCGGCGATTCGAGGGTGGTGTCAGGAGTCATGTTCAAACCGGGTAGACGAGAGAAGTGCGCACGCGGTGGTTGTCGAACACGCAGACGCGCTCGACGAGCTTCAGCCGGTCTTCGTGCAGGGTCAGGCGATCGAGGTAGCGGCCGGTCATGAACACGTGCGGCTCGCGGTCGGACAGGCTTTCGAAGATCGCGAAGTTGGCCTGGGCGCGCACCTGCTCGCCTTCGACCGAATCGACGCGCACGCCGCTCACCATGCGCCGCAGCGTGCGTGGCTCGAACACGGCGGTCTGCCGGATCGCCGCGATGCGGTCGCGCAGCGACCCCGCGCCGTGGCATTCCATGACGGAAAGCGGCAGGCCTTCCTTGAAGTTCTCCAGCGACACCACGCGGTAGTGGCACTGCTCGGTGAAGCAGTCCACCCAGCGGGCGAAGTCGAGGTCGTCCAGCGCGCCGGCATAGTCGTCGTTGAAGTCGCGCACCTTCGCGCGCAGCGCCGTGTCGGCAGTCGACGTGGGTGAGGTCATGGTCATGTTCGAACGGATGTCAGCCGCGCAGCGAGCGCATCTGCGCGGGATAGGAGCTGGGGTCGACCTTCACGTCCACCACCGCCGGGCCGGCGGCGGCCAGGGCCTTGCGGATCGTGTCGGCCAGCTCGCCCTCGCGGGCCACGTTGAAGCCCTCGCATCCGTAGCCCCGGGCCACGGCGGCGAAGTCGGTCGGCGAATAGTCCATGCCCAGGCGTTCGAGCCCGCGCTGGTTCTGCTTGACGCCGATCATGGCGATGGCCGAGTCGTTGAAGACGATCACCGTCAGCTTGCAGCCGGCCTGCGCCGCGGTGGCGAGTTCCGACGCGCACATCATCAGCCCACCATCGCCGGTGAACGCGACGACCGGATGGCTCGGGTCGGCCAGCGCCGCGCCGATCGCGCTCGGCAATGCATAGGCCATGGTCGCGAGGCCACGCGAAATCAGCGCGTCGAAAGGCTGCTGCGCCTCGAAGAAAGCCATCACCGGAAGCATGTGCGCGCCGGCGTCGACCGCGATGCGGACGCCGTCGGGCAGCAGGCCGCAGGCGGTGCGCGCCAGCTGCGTGGGCGTGATCGTGCCGTCGCCCTGCCCTTCGCCGCCCACGCCCGCCCGATCGCGCATGTGGGTCTTGAGACTGGCGAGGTCGTTGTCTTTCCATGCGCTGGCTGCGAGCCCTTCGGCCAACTGCGACGCGGCGTCGGCGAGATCGCCCACCAGCGCCACGGCCGGCGTGAAGTGGTTGCGCGCAAACGCGTGCGTGGCGAGTTCGATCACGGGCGCCTGGTAGCGCCAGGGCTTGGGCAGCAACTCGATGGGGTCGAGCCCGAAGGTGAGCACCAGGTCTGCCGACTTCAGCGTCTCGTCCTCGGCGCCGCCGGCCATGAAGTGGCCCATCATCTGGGGGTCGGTATCGGCGAGCGCCCCCTTGCCCATGTAGGTCGCGAACACCGGGCAGCCCCATTGCTTCGCGAGGCGGCGCAGGGCCTCGGCAGCCTTCGGCTCGCGCGTCTGCAGGCCGGCGATGATCACCGGGCGGCGCGACTTCGCCATGGCCACGCGCGCTGCCGACACGGTGTCGGACGCGTGCGGGGGCAGCGCGGCACACGGTGCGGGCTCGGCACGCAGCGACGCGGCGGGCACCTTGCCGCGCATGCCCTGCCCCGTCACTTCGAGATAGACCGGCCCGTGGGGGCGCGTCATCGCCAAATCGAGCAGCGCACCGATCGCGGGCAGTGCCTGGGGCGACTCGACGCGCAGCGTGGCCTTGGTGATCGGCTCCATCAGCCGTTGCTGATCGAAGCGCTGGTGGCTGACGAAAGCCTGCTCGTTCTCGTAGCCGTCGCTGATCACGAGCAGCGCGCAGCGGTCCAGCATGGCGCACGCCACGCCGTTGACGCCGTTGGCCAGGCCCGGGCCCCGCGTGGTGAGCAACACACCCAGGCTGCCGCTGATCTGCGCTTCGGCAGCGGCCATCATCGCGGCCGAGTTCTCGGTCCGCGCGAGGACGAAGGCGATGCCGGCCTCGTGCGCCGCGGCGATGATGTCCAGGCTGCAGTCGCCGCCGGGCACGCCGTAGATCCGCCGCACGCCGCGCGCCGAAAACTGGGCGACGAGTGCCTGGGCGCCGGAAAGACTCGCGCTCGCGCCAGTCGGACTGTCGATGGTCATGAATGAACTCGGATCGGATGAAGAACTTGCAGGAAGCGCGGCTCGCTCGGGGTCTCGCTCAGTCGACCTTCAGCTTGGCCTGGTCGACCACCTTCTTCCAACGCGTGTACTCGGCATTGATGAAAGTGCCGAACTCCTGCGGCGTGCCCGGAATCACGGCCGAACCCTGGGCGACCAGCTTGCTGTTGACCTCGGGAATCGCGAGCGCGTCGTTGAAGGCCTTGTTGAGCTTGGCAATGCGGTCCGGCGGCGTGCCCGCCGGCGCGACGATGCCGAGCCAGCCGCTCACCGCGTAGCCCGGCACGCCGGCCTCGGCCACGGTCGGGACGTCCGGCTCCGACGCCAGCCGCGTGGCGCCGCTCACGGCCAGCACGCGCACCTTGCCGGCACGCACGTGCGGCAGCGTCAGCAGCGGATCGCTGAAGGCGAAGTCGATGTGGCCGCCCATCAGGTCGGTCAGCGCGGGGGCGGCGCCCTTGTAGGGCACGTGGACCAGGTCGGTGCCCGTCATCTGGCCGAACACCACCATGGCCATGTGCGGCGAACCGCCCGCGCCCGGCGAGCCGTAGCGCAGCCGGCCCGGGTTCTCCTTGGCGTAAGCCACCAGTTCCTTCACCGACTTGACCGGCAGCGCCGGGTTGACCACCAGCAGGTTCGAGAACGACACCAGGCGCGCCACCGGGTCGAAATCCTTCAACGGGTCGAAGCGCACGTTGCTGTACATCGACGGGTTGATCGCCATCACGCCGATCGTGCCCATCATCAACGTGTAGCCGTCGGCCGGGGAGCGTGCCACCAGCTCGGCGGCGATGTTGCCGTTGGCGCCGGGCTTGGCCTCGACGACGACCGGCTGGCCGAGCGACTGCGACAGGCGGTCGGCCATGAGCCGCGCCACGATGTCCGACGCCCCGCCGGCTGCGCTGGCGACGACGATGCGGATCGGCTTGTCGGGAAAGACCTCGGCAGCATGCACCGCGAACGTCGCCGCCGCAGTGACCATGGCCGCAGCCGCTCGCTTCAGGGTGACCAGATTGAGTTTCATCTCCGTGTGCCTTTCGAAAGGTCGGTTTTGTAGAGTCGCTTCTTGTTTTTATGATAGCGCTAACTTAAAAAGAAGTCTAAGCAGCTTGAAGGGCCGTGTCAAGGCGGTGCGCTGCGTCGTCGCCGAGCCCCGCCACTGCGCACCGTGCGTCGCCTTGCGAAGACGGACAAGACGCCCCGAGCGAAAAGATTTTTCTGCTCGAACGAGCGGAGCCGCGCTGCCCGAGCGGCGGCGGGGCGTGTACGGCCGGCTGCGGCGCCCGCATTCCACGGGTTTTCACGGGGCCTCCTGCAAAACACCACTTTTATGATACCGGTAACACATCTCCTGAGGCGTCTGCTTTGCACACCGATATCGCTCCTCTGCTCGAGGCGCATCGAGGCCTCTGGCACCGTGCGCGCTTCGTCGCGATGCGCTTCGACGTGGCGGCCGGCGACGAACGGGTCCGGGTGCATGTCGACGACCAGCAGGTGCGGGTCGAGCCTCTGCCAAGCGGAACTTCCGAACCCTCCGATTTCGTCCTGGCCGGTTCGGCCGAAGCCTGGGCCGAATACGCTCGCGACCTGCCGCGCCCGGGCTACCAGGACATCCTGGCGATGCTGGAGTCGAACCATGCGAGCTTCGATGGCGACGGGCTGTGCTTCTTTCGCAACCTGTTCCTCGTGAAGGGCATCGTCGCCACGCTGTTCCGAGGAGACCCGCGGTGGTAGCGCAGGCCGAGCCGATCTGCGGGCGCTATTGGCCGCTGGACATCCAGGGCCACGCCCACCGCGTCTATGTCGAGGAGGCCGGCGCGGGCATTCCCCTTCTGTGTCTGCACACGGCCGGCGCGGACGCACGGCAATACCGCCACCTGCTCAACGACCCCGAGGTGTGCCGACGTTTCCGAGTGATCGCGTTCGATCTCCCGTGGCACGGCAAGTCCTCGCCGCCCGAAGGCTTTCAGGACGAGCGCTATCTGCTTTCGCCGGAGCTCTACATGGACAGCGTGATGGCCGTGGTCCGCGGGCTCGGGCTCGAGCGCCCGGTCGTGATGGGCTGCTCGATCGGCGGCCGCGCGGTGCTGCACCTGCTGATCCACCATGCCGAATCCTTCGCTGCCGCCATCGGCCTGCAATCGAGCCGCGCCATCGTGGGCGTGATGAGCCGCCACCAGCGCGAGGCGCAATACCTCGACCGCGTAGACGTGCATTCCGGCGATGCCGCGGCGGCGCTCGTCAGCGGCATCATGGCCCCGCAGAGCCCCTCGGCCGACCGGTGGGAAACGCTCTGGCACTACATGCAGGGCGGCCCCGGCGTGATGCACGGCGACACCTGGTTCTACAAGGATTCGGGCAACCTCACGCCGGAAGACCTGGGCCGCATCGACACCGCCCGCACGCCGCTCTATCTGCTCACCGGCGAGTACGACTACGGCGCCACGCCCGCGCATGGCGAAGAGGTGGCGCGCCAGGTCCGCGGCGCGCACTTCCAGGTGATGGAGCACATCGGCCACTTCCCGCCGTCCGAGAACTATCCCGTGCTGCGCCGGTACCTGCTGCCCATCCTCGACGAACTCGAGCGACGCCTGGCCCGGCCCACGGCCTAGCGGCGCCCTCCCCGTTCCCTGCCCCCCACACCGACCCAAGGAGACGACCATGAAGCGATCCCTCATCCCCGCCGTCGCGCTCGGCGCGCTCGCGGCCCTCGCCGGCCAGGGCGCCTCGGCCGAGAAAGTGCGCATCGCGATGATCGACCCGGGCTCGGGACCGTTCGCCGCCGTGGCCGCCAACTGGTTCAAGACGCAGCAGCTCGCGGTCGAGATGGTCAACGCCAGCAAGGCGGCCGGCGAGCACACGCTCGAGGTGGTTCAGTTCGACAACAAGGGCAGCACGCAGGAGTCGCTGATCCTGCTGCGCAACGTCGCCGACCAGGGCTTTCACTACGTCACGCAGGGCGGGAGTTCGGCGGTGGGCGCGGCGCTGATCGATGCCGTCAACAAGCACAACGAACGCAACCCTGGCAAGGAAATCGTCTATCTCGACACGCTCAATGCCGACCCCGAGCTCACCAACGCCAAGTGCAGCTTCTGGCACTTTGCCTTCGCGCCCAACACCAACATGAGCACCGAAGCGCTCACCACCGAACTGGCGAACAACCCGAAGGTCAAGAAGGTCTACATCATCGGCCAGAACTACCCTTTCGGGCAGGCCGTGAGCCGCGCGACCAAGGAACTCCTCAAGCGCAAGCGCGCGGACATCGAAGTGGTCGGCGACGACCTGCACCCGCTCGGCCAGGTGAAGGACTTCTCGCCCTACATCGCGAAGATCAACGCCTCCGGCGCCGACACGGTGGTCACGGGCAACTGGGGCCCCGACCTCACGCTCTTGCTGAAGGCGGGCAACGAGGCCGGGCTGCGCGTCAATTTCTACACCTACTTCGCCAACACCTTCGGCGTGCCGCTCGCGCTCGACCCGAGCATCGCCGGGCGCCTGAAGAACATCGCGCCCTACAGCCCGAACAACGCGGGCTTCGTCGGCAAGGACTTCGTCGAAGGCTTCAAGAAGCGCTACAACGAGGACTTCATCCTGCTGGGCAACCAGGCCGCCATCGCCAGCCTGGCCGAAGGCATCCGCCGAGCCAAGTCGACCGATCCGGTGAAGGTCGCCTACGCCATGGAAGGCATGAAGCTGCAGGGATTGAGCGGCGAGATGGAACTGCGCAAGTCCGACCACCAGATGCAGGCCCCGCTCTACGTCACGTCGTGGAGCCGGCTGAACGGCAAGGACGTCAAGTACGACCAGAACGACACCGGCTACGGCTGGCAGGTCGAGCGCCGCATCGATGCCTACGTCGCCGCCCAGCCGACCTCCTGCGCGATGACGCGCCCGGCGCAACGCTGAAGCCGCGGCACCCGGGCCAGGCGCTGCACGCGACGTGGAATACGCGGTCATCTCGCTGCTGAACGGCACGGCCTATGGGCTGCTGCTCTTCATGCTCTCGTCGGGGCTCACGCTCACCTTCAGCATGATGGGCGTGCTCAATTTCGCTCACGCGAGCTTCTACATGTTCGGCGCCTACTTCGCCTATGCGCTGTCGCAGAAGCTCGGCTTCTGGGCGGCGCTCGTGCTGGCGCCGCTCTTCGTGGGACTGGTGGGCGCGGCGGTCGAACGCTTCGGGCTGAGGTCGCTGCATCGCTACGGGCACATTCCCGAACTGCTGCTGACCTACGGGCTGGCGTACATCATGGCCGAGGTCGTGCAGGTGATCTGGGGCCGCTCGCCCGTCCCCTATGCGCTGCCGGCCGAACTGCAGGGCACGCTGTTTCGCGTGTTCAACACCAACTTTCCGGTGTTCCGCGGCTTCATGATGCTGATCGCACTGGCGATGATGGGCGCCACCTGGCTCGCTCTCACGCGCACGCGCGTCGGGCTGGTCATCCAGGCCTCGCTCACGCATCCGGAGATGGTGCAGGCGCTCGGGCACGACGTGCCGCGCGTGTTCATGCTGGTGTTCGGCCTCGGCTGCGCGCTGGCGGGTGTCGCCGGCGTGCTCGGCGGGCTTGTGTTCACGACCGAGCCGGCGATGGCGCAGATGGTGGGCGGCATCATCTTCGTGGTGGTCGTGATCGGCGGGCTGGGGTCGCTCGGCGGCGCACTGCTGGCGTCGCTGCTGCTCGGCATCCTGCAGTCCTTCGCGATCTCGCTCGATTACTCGACGGCCAGCGTGCTGCGTGCGCTCGGCCTGCTGAAGCAGCCCGTGGCCGACGCTCAGAGCCTGCTGAACGTCAGCATCGCGCAGCTCGCGCCGGTGCTGCCCTACCTGCTCTTGGTGCTGATCCTGATCTTCCGGCCCCGCGGCCTCTTCGGCACGCGCGACACATGAGCCCCTCTTTCCGACCCGCGCTGCTTTGGGCGGGCTATGCCCTGCTGCTGATCGTGCTGCCGCTGGTGTTCGACAGCAGCGCGAGCGTGACGCTCTTGTCGCAGATGGCCTGCGCCGTGGTCTTCTGCCTGGCCTACAACATCCTGCTCGGCCAGGGCGGCATGCTGTCCTTCGGCCACGCGGTGTACTACGGCATGGGCGCCTTCGTCACGATGCACGCGATGCAGCTCGCCGCTGCGGGCGCATTGCCCCTGCCGCTGCCGCTCCTGCCCCTGGCGGGCGGACTTGCAGGACTTCTCGCCGGAGCGATCCTGGGCTACGTCACCACGCGGCGCGCGGGCATCAGCTTTGCCATGATCACCTTCGGCGTGGCCGAGCTGGTGTTCATTTCCACCGGGATGTTTCCGCACTTCTTCGGCGGCGACACCGGGCTGAGCGGCACCCGCACCTACGGAGGCAAGCTCTTCGGCCTCAGCTTCGGCCCGCCACTGCAGGTCTACTACCTCATCGTGGCCTGGGTGCTGCTGTGCACGGGCGCCATGTACTGGTTCACGCTCACGCCGCTCGGGCGGATCGTCAACGCCGTGCGCGACAACCCCGAGCGGCTGACCTTCATCGGCTTCAATGCGCGGCGAGCGCGCTACCTCGCCATCATGGCGTCGGGGACCTTCACCGGCATCGCGGGGGCGCTGTCGGCCATCAATTTCGAAAGCGCCACCATCGAAAGCCTGGGCTCGGCGCAGTCCGGGACCATCCTGCTCTTCACCTACATCGGCGGCAGCGCCACCTTTGCCGGCCCGATCCTCGGTGCAGCGGTGGGCACGCTACTCACCGTGCTGGTGTCGACCTTCACCAAGGCCTGGCCGCTGTACCTGGGCCTCTTCTTCGTGCTGGTGGTCAAGTTCGCGCCGCGCGGCCTGGCCGGGCTGCTCGCCGACGGCTGGCGCGCACTGAGGGACGGGACGCTGCGCAGCCATGCGCGGCATGCGCTCCCCGCACTCGCTGCCGCGCTGGTGCTGGCGCTGGCCGGCGTGACGCTGATCGAGCTCACCTACCGCCGCACGCTGGGCGACGCCGCTGCGGCATCGCTCCAGTGGCTCGGCATGGAGCTCGACTCGCTCTCTGCGGCACCGTGGCTGGTGGCTCTCGGCGTGGCACTGGTCGCGTTCCTGGTGCTTCGGCGCGAAGTGGGCGCACTGCGCGGCTTGCCGGCCCCGGGCAGCGGCACATGAACGACGGCGCCACGGCTGCGGGAGCGACGCGCGACCGACCCGCGCTCGAACTGCGCGACCTGCACAAGCGCTTCGGCCGCACCGAGATCATTCGCGGCACGCACATGGCGGTGGAGCACGGCGAGCGCTTCGCCCTCATCGGCCCGAACGGCGCCGGCAAGTCGACGCTCTTCAACCTGATTTCCGGACGGGTCGCGCCCACGTCCGGCCGGGTGCTGCTGCACGGCCGCGACATCACGGGCCTGGATCCGCAGCAGATCAACCACCTCGGCCTGGCCCGCAGCTTCCAGATCACCAACATCTTTCCGCGCCTGAGCGTCTACGAAAACCTGAGCTGTGCCGTGATGTGGACGCTCGGCCACCGCTACGTGTTCTGGCGCCGGCTGAGCCAGCTCAAGGATGTGCGCGAACGTGCCGAAGCCACGCTCGAAGCCATCGGCCTGACTGCGCGCCGCGACGTCGAAGCGGGGCTCCTCACCTATGCCGAACAACGCGCGCTGGAGATCGGACTCACGGTGGCCGGGGGCGCCGACGTCATCCTGCTGGACGAGCCCACGGCCGGCATGAGCCGCTCCGAATCCGACGCCGCGGTCGAACTGATCCACACGATCAGCGCGGGCCGCACGCTGTTGATGGTCGAACACGACATGAGCGTCGTCTTCGGCCTGGCCGATCGCATCGGCGTGCTCGTCTATGGCGAACTCATCGCATGCGGCACGCCGGCCGAGATCCGCGCCAATCCGGCCGTGCAGGAAGCCTACCTGTCGGCGCCGGCGTGAACCGCGGCGCTCAGGACCAGGGCTGCGTGCGCATCGACACCATCCGAGTGACGGTGTAGGCGTCGAGACTCTCGGCGCCGCCTTCGCGGCCCATGCCGCTGTCCTTCAGGCCACCGAAAGGCATGTCGGGCGCAGCCGCACCGAAGTGATTGATCGACAGCAAGCCGGTCTGCAATTCGTCGGCCAGGCGCTCCGCCGTGGCCAGCGATTGCGTGAACGCGTAACCGGCGAGGCCGACCTGCAGCCGATTGGCCAGGCCGATGGCCGCGTCGAGATCGGTGAAGGCACTGACCGTGGCCAGCGGGCCGAAGGGCTCGACCGACATCGCCTGCGCGTGCTCGGGCACGTCGGCCAGCACCGTGGGCTCGAAGAAGAAGCCGCGCTCGCCGATGCGCCGTCCGCCCGCGGCCAGCCGGGCGCCCGAGTCCAGCGCGTCCTGCACCAATCGCTCGATGGCTTCCAGCCGCCGGGCGTTCGCGAGCGCGCCCATCCCGGTTCCGGCCACGAGGCCCGGCCCGACGGACAGCTCGCGCGCAAAGCCCGCGAAGGCCTCGACGAACGTCGCGTAGATGCGCTCGTGCACGATGAAGCGCGTGGGCGACACGCACACCTGGCCGGCCATGCGGAACTTGGCCGTGGCGGCCAGGCGCGCCACGGCGGTCGGATCGCAGTCGTCGCACACCACCACCGGCGAATGGCCTCCGAGCTCCATCAGCACCGGCTTCATGTGCGCGCCGGCCAGTTGGCTGAGCTGCTTGCCCACCGCGATCGACCCCGTGAAGGTGACGAGCCGGATGGCGGGCGATTCGATCAACGCACGCGAGATCGCGTCCGGGTGGCCGTACACGCAATTCAGCACGCCAGGCGGAAGCCCGGCATCGACCAGCGATTGCGCCAGCCCCTGCATGCCGGCCGGTGTCTCTTCGGCCGCCTTGATGACCACCGAGCAACCCGCGGCCAGCGCGCCGCTGACCTTGCGCGCTGGCGAGCCGATCGGCGCGTTCCAGGGTGTGAACGCGGCGACCGGTCCGATGGGTTGGCGCAGCACCATCTGCCGCCAGCCGGGCGCCGAAGGGTTGATCCGGCCATGCAGTCGCAAGGCCTGGTTGGCGTCCCATTCGAGGATGTCGGCCGCTCGCACGACTTCGGCCCGCGCTTCGGCCAGCGTCTTGCCGAGCTCGAGCGTGATGTGCGTCGCGATGCTTTCCACGCGTTCGCGCAGCAGCGCCGCCGCGCGGATCAGGAGCTTCGAGCGCTCTGCGGGGGCCGTGCGCCGCCAGACTTCGAAGCCGCGCTGCGCGGCCTGCACACTGCGTTCGATGTCAGCCGGCGTCGCGACCGGCACGCGGCCCACGATCGATTCGTCCGCCGGGTTGCGCACGTCGAAGTGCTCGGCCGCCTCGCGCTCCCAGCGGCCATCGATCAGCAGGCCGATCTCGGGGTATTCATGTGCAGCAGTCACCATAGGGCTCCAGGGTGGAAGGATCTCGGCCTTCGCCTCGGAGCCGGAGAAGGCCTCTCGATGTTAGCGGTCACGCGTATTTCAGGCGAGACCGTGGGTCGATGCGCTGCAGGGCCCGCGCCGCCCGGCTCGCGTGCCTCACCCGCGCAGCGCACCCAGTTGGGCCGTGTAGGCATGCGGGTTGATGCGCGCGTCGACCACCGCCGGCCCGTCGTGCGCGAAGGCGCGGCGCATCGCGGGTGCGAGTTCTTCAGGCATCTCCACGCGGATACCCAGGCAACCGAAGCCTTCGGCCACCTTGGCGAAATCGGCCGGAGAAAAATCCAGCCCGGCGCGCGGAAACCGGCGTTGGCGCTGCTTGACTTCGATGAGCGTGAGGCTCTCGTCGTTGAAGACGATCACGACCAGCCGGCACCGCTGCTGCACGGCCGTACCCAGTTCGCCCGCGCACATCATCAGCCCCCCGTCGCCGGTGAAGGCAACCACCGGCCGGCCCGGGTCGGCCAGCGCAGAGCCGATGGCGGCCGGCAGCGCGAAGGCCATGGTGGCGAGCCCGCGCGAGATCAGCGCCTGCCGCGGCTCGGTGGCATGCCACGCATGCAGCACCGGCAGCATGTGCGCGCCGGCGTCGAGCGTGATGCGGGCGTTGGCGGGCGCTGCGTGAATGGCCGCATCGACCAGCGCCTGCGGTGTCAGCGGGCCGTCGCCGGTGGCGGCGCGGGCGCGCGACTTCAGCTCGGCACGTTGCCGGGCGAGCCAGGCGGCATCCCACTGGCCGGGCTGCACGACGGCCGCGATGGCGTCGGCGGCCGGCGCCAGCGGGCCGACCAGGGAGATCTCGGGCGTGACGATGTTGCGCGCGAAGGCGTGCGTGCTGAGCTCGACGATGGGCCCCTTGTAGAGCCAAGGGTGCGCGGGAAACTCGATGGCATCGAGGCCGTACAGCAGCACCAGGTCGGCCTCGGCGAACCAGGGCGCGTCGGCCACGCCGCCGGTGTAGCAACCCACCGCGAGCGGGTCGTCGGCCGACATGGTGCCCAGCGACTTGTAGGTTTCGAGCACGGGACACCGCCACGCAGCGGACAGACGGCGCAACGCGCTCGAGGCCTCGGAGCGGCAGGCCTGCAGGCCCGCGACGATGAGCGGGCGGCGCGCCGATGCGAGCAGCGTCTGCAGAGCCGGCGCCAGTTGCGGCGGCTTCGCCGCTGCGGACGGCACGTGCGCCGATGTCACCGCCGCGCTCGCGGGCGGCGCCGGGCGGCGGATCTCGCCCCCGCGCATCTCGATGTACACCGGCCCGGGCGGTTCGCTCGCAGCAAGGTCGAGCAGTGCGTCGATGTCGCCAGTGGGATCGTCGGCGCCAAGGCCGCAGCTGCCCTTGGACAGCGGCGCGATCATCGCGTGCTGGTCGTAGCGCTGGTGCGCCACGTGGTCCAGGCGCGGGTCGTAGCCGTCGGCCAGCACCAGCAGCGGCGCGCGGTCGAGCGCCGCATAGGCGACGCCGTTCATGCCGTGCGCGAGGCCGGGGCCGCGAGTGACCATCAGCACCCCGGGCGCGCTCGTGAGTTCGGCCGTCACGCTGGCCATGATGCCGGCCGCCGATTCGGTGCGCGCCAGCACGAAGTCGATGCCCTCCCGCGCGCAGGCGTCGATCAGGTCCAGGCTGCAGTCACCGCCCGGCACGCCGAAGACATGGCGGACGCCGCGCGCTGCCAGGCGCGCTGCGAGCAGGTCGATCACGCGGGGCACATCGTTGGATTCGTTCATCGAACCCAATGTAGAAAGCGCCCGCGCGGCGGTCAAACGCCCGCGGCGAAATCAGAATTCGCGCCAGCCGCAGTCGCAGCCGCTCAGGCCGCCACGCGCACCTTGAAGCGCGGAATGGCGAAGAAGTTGTAGCCGCCCTTGTTGAAGGGCACGCTGTCGGGCTGCATGCCGCCTTCATTGTCGGTGGCGCGGGTTTCGAGCAGGTAGTCGCCCGGCCCGGGATTGAACGGAAACTCGAAACGCACCCAGGTGTAGCGGCTCACCTGCGGATCGATGATGCGCGCGGCTTCCCAGCGCCCGCCGTTGACGCGCACGTGCACGCGCTTCACGCCCGTGCGCGGGGCCCAGGCGTAGCCGCGCAGCACCTGCGGCCCGGCGCGCAGCACCGGCATTTCGCCGCGAGCGAGCGGATAGTTGGACGGCATGTCGGGCTGCTTCTGCAAGGTGAGCGGGATTGCCAGCATCGAGCGCGCCTCTTGCCAGGTCACCGGAATGCCGAGCAGTTGGTCCGGCCGCACGAAGCGGAATTCATCGCCTTCGGTCGGGCGCGGCGGCGGATAGTCCGGCCCCATCAGCGTGTGATCGTAGGTGTTGAGCCGCACCCACACGTCGTGCGAGCTGATCTTGATTTCGGTCAGCCACTTGGTCGACGCGCCGCCGCACCAGCCGGGTACCAGCGCCCGCACCGGCGCACCGTGGTCCGGGCCGAGCGGGGCGCCATTCATCTTGAAGGCGAGCCCGATGTCGTCCGGCCGCTCCATCACGTCGGCGTAGGGCATGGGCCTGCCCGTGTCCGACTCGGTGTTGGGCTTCTTGCCGTCGACGCCCGACCAGAAGAGCACTGACTTCGCGTTGCGCTTCACGCCCACCAGATCGAGGATGTGACTCATCGGCACGTACTGCCACTCGGCCTGGCCGACGCCGCCCAGGCCCCAGCCGTTGCCGGTCACGCGCGTCGGGTCGGCCACCATGTCCTGCTGCTCCCAGAAGAGCGTGCGGCCGTTGCCGGTGCACTGCATCACGCTGATGATGGAACGCGAAGGCATCTTCAGCAGGTCGTCGTAGCCGATCGTGAGCTCCCGCTCGACGGCGTCGCCGTGGATGCGCAGCCGCCAGTGCCGCGGGTCGACGCGCGAGTCTTCTTCGGCGCGCGGCGTGCGAAAGGCATTGCGCACGTAGAACTGCGACACCGGCGTGATGTAGGTGTCGAAGTTCCACCACGCGCCGCCCTGGTTGGTCGCATTGAGGTCGGTCATGAGTCCCACGTCCTTCACGAACGAGGGGTGGATGCGGCTCGGCCCGCGCCCGCCGTCGCCGATGGTGAGCCGGCCCGACCCGGCGCCGGCCGGCACGCCCGCGGGCTGGGCCAAGGCCGGCAGCGACGCACCGGCGATGCCGCTGGCCAGCGCCGTGACGAAAAAGCGCCGCCGGCCAGCCATGTGCAGCGGGTCCGGTTCGCGGGTCAGTCGGGCGATCGTGCGTTCGAGTTCATCGGGATGCGAAGCCATGGGAGTTGCCGTCGAGGTGTCGAGTTTCGAAGCGACCCATTGGAGCGGCCGCGTGCCACTGCCACAAGGCATGCGCGCGAAAGCACCATTCGACTGGCGTGAACCTGCGCCGCTGCGCGGCCGCCGTGCCGAAGCCGGCGCTCAGGCGCGCTGGAGGCGCCGGCGCAGCGTGGACAAGGCCCCGCCAGACTTGACCGAGCCCGGCAGCGGATGCCCCACGATGTCTTCCGCCAGGCGCGCAGCGTCGAGCAGCGCCTCGATGTCGATCCCGGTCTCGATGCCGAGCTCTTCACAGAGGAACACCAGGTCTTCGGTGCAGACATTGCCGGCCGCGCCCTTGTGCTCGGCGAACGGGCAGCCGCCCAGCCCCGCGACCGCGGCATCGAAATGCGCGACGCCCATCTCGAGCCCCGCGCAGGCGTTGGCGATGCCCATGCCGCGCGTGTCGTGCAGGTGCAGCGCGATCGTCTTGTCGGGCCAGCGCTCGCGCACGTCGCCCACCAGTTGGCGGATGCTGCGCGGCGTGGCCCAGGCCATGGTGTCGGCCAGGAAGATGGTGCCGATGTCGAGCCCGTGCTCGTCGCCGATGGCGAAGAGCGAGTCGATCATCTCGATCACCTTGCTGCGCGGGATGTCGCCCTCGAAGTTGCAGCCGAAGGCCGCCGCCACCGACACGCGCTGCACCGGCACCCGATGCTCCACGTACAGCTGCGCCATGCGCCGCACCGCCTCGAGGTTCTGCGCCATCGTGCGCTTCTGGTTGCGCAGCAGAAAGGTTTCCGACGCCGTCAGCATGAGCCCGGCCTGCAATGTCAGGCGCGGGCTCGCAAGCGCGCGCTGCAGGCCTTTTTCATTCAGCCACATGCCCAGGTAGCGCACGCCCGGCGCCTTGTCGAAGCCGGCGACCACCTCGTCCGCATCGGCCATGCCGGGCACGTTGGCGCCCGGCACGAAGCTCACGATCTGGATCTCTTCGAGCCCTGTCTTGGAGAGGGTGTCTATCAGCTCGATCTTGCGCGCGGTCGGGATCGGCCCCTTCTCGAACTGGAACCCTTCGCGCGGCCCTTCTTCCTTGATGAAGACGGCCTTGGGAAGATCGGACATGCAACACTCCTTGGGCGAGGCGATCGATCCGCCAATCTAACGCTTTGTGCACGGGTCGCGTTCGTCCGGCCCGAATTCAGATTTCATCGCTGCGCCTTGTCCCGGCGGGCGCCGCGCAGTCAGATTGCCACGAGGAGACCTCCATGCCCGCCACCGACCGTGCTTCCCCGGCCGCTCCCCCGAGCTTGCTGACCCCCGAGATCCTCGCCTACGTGGGCCTGTCGAACGCGCCCGAGCTGGCCTGCGACCCGGTCGAGCAAGGCGCCGTGCGCCGCTTCGCGCAGGCCATCATGGATGCCGACCCCGACTACGGCCCCGCCGCGTCGCACGACGCGCCCTGGGGCGGGCCGATCGCGCCGCCGCTCTTTGCCAACCACGCGATCCGGCGCCCGTTCGGCGCGCCGGACATGGTGCAGGATCGCGCGGGCGATCCGCATTTCGACGGCAGCGGCGGCCAGCCCGGAGGCCTGCCGCCCATCGAGCCGCTGAAGGATTTCGCGGTGCTCAACGGCGGCGCCGAGTTCGAGTTGTATCGCTACGCGCGTCACGGAGAACACATCCGGGTCACTCAACGCTACGCCGACATCACCGAAAAGCTCAGCTCGAAAGGGTCGATGATTCTCGTCACCGTCGAAGCCGAGTTCCGCACGGGCGACGACGAACTCCTGCTGCGCGCGCGCCGCACGCTGATCCGGAGGCCCGCATGAGCAGCGGCTTCGCAACCCCTTTCTTCGACGACGTCGAACCCGGCCTGGCATTGCCCAGCCTCGTGAAAGGCCCGCTGACCCCGGTGCACCTGATGCGCTGGTCCGCTGCGATGGAGAACTGGCACCGCATCCACTACGACCGCACCTTCGCGCAGGAGCACGACCATCTGCCCGACCTGCTCATCAACGGCTCTTTCAAGCAGCAGTTCGTGCTGCAGCTGCTGAAGGACTGGGCCGGCCCACACGGGTGGCCGTGGCGCAGCTCGTTCCAATTCCGCGCGATGAACAAGGTGGGCGAAACGCTCACGGTGTGGGGTCGCGTCACGGGCAAGCGGCGGGCGGCGCGCTACGGGCTGGTCGATGTCGACACCGGCGTGCTCAACGAGCACGGCCTCGAATCCACGCCGGGCAAGGCGGTGGTGGTGCTGCCCTATCGCGACGGGCCGCCACTGCCCTACCCCTTCGTGCCCGAAGACACCTGAGGCGTCACGCGCCGTCGATGCCGAGCCGGCGCCGGTAGTCGGCATCGACCTCGCTCACCGCGCGCAGCCGGGCCAGGTGTGCGAGCCCCATGGCCTGCGGCGGCAGGTCGCGGTGCGGCGTGTCGCAGACGACGCGCGCCGCGAGCAGTTGCGCGATGTGCGCCGGCGTGTAGCCCGGCAGCTCGCCGAGCACCGACCGGTTGTCCTCGCCATAAGCCGGTGCCGGCTTGTGCACGTGCGGCTGGCGCAGCGTCCAGCGGTAGGGCCGCCCCATGATCGGCCGCATGCCGATCGGCGGCGGATGCTCGACTCGTTCATGAAAGCCTCGCGCCGCCAGATGCTCGTCCAGCAGCAGGTCGCGGTTGTTCTGCACGGGGCCGCAGGCGATGCCGAGTGCTTGCAGCCGGTGCGTGACGCCACGCGCGTCCTGCCCGCGCATCCACTCGGCCACCGCCGAGTCGACCGCGTCGCGATGCGCCAAGCGCGCCGCAGCCGACGCGAAGGCTGATGCGAGATCGGGCCGCTCCATCGCACCGGCGAGCGCCAGCCACTGCGAGTCGGTCTCCACCGTCAACGCCACCCAGCGATCGTCGCCTTCGACGCGATAGGCGTTGCTCGGAACGAAGCGCGAATGCTCGTTGCCGATGCGTTCGGGCTGCGTGCCGTCCACCTGGTACTGGAGCAGCGCTTCGGGCACCAGCGCCGCGCCCACCTGGTACATGCTCAAGTCGATCCACTGGCCCTCGCCCGTGGCGCGCAGCGCATGCAGGGCCGCGAAGAGCGCGGTCAGGCCCATCCAGCAGGCGATGAAGTCGGGGTACGACTGGCCGACCTTCCACGGCTTGTCGCCGCGATAGCCGCTGAACGCCGAGATGCCCATGGTCGCTTCGAGCGTCGTGCCCTGGCTTGGGAAACCCGACCACGGCCCGGTCGCGCCGTAGCCCGTGTTCGACAGCATCACCAGGCCCGGACGTATCTTGCGCAACTCGTCGTAATGCAGCGCCCAGCCGCGCAGCACGCGCGGCGTGAAGTTCTCCAGCACGATGTCCGCCGTGGCCACCAGGTCGCGGAACACGGCGCGGCCGGCGTCGCAGGACAGGTCGAGCACGACCGAGCGCTTGTTGCGGTTGAGCACCTGGAAGATGCCCGACCGGTCGATGGCACCCTCGCCCGACTGGTTGTCGAGGTAGGTCGTGAAGACGCCGCGGCGCGTCTGGTCGAGCCGCACCGGCGATTCGATCTTGATGACCTCCGCGCCCAGGTCGCCCAATAGCGCCGCCATGTAGGGCACGGCCACGACGGTCGACAGGTCGAGCACGCGCAGCCCCGCGAGCGGCAGGCGCGGCGTCGCGTCGGGCCGCACCGGGCGTGCCGGCCAGGGCTGCTGCAGTTCGAGCAAGACCTCGTCCTGGTGCTCGGCGAGCAGCGGCGCGCGCCGCCGCACCGACGTCGGATTGCGCGACAGCTGCGCCATGCGCACCGGAAAGCGATGCGCGCCCGTCGCCGGATGCTCCACGATTTCGGAGAAGCGGCGTGACGCGAGCTGCTCGCAGGCCAGCAACTCGCGCGCGCCTTGCACCATGCCCATCAGCATGCGACGCGCCGAGCCGTCGAGGAAGAGATCCTTGGCCGAGCGCTCGCGCGCGCACCGCTCGACCAGCGCACGAAACTCTTCCACGTTCGCCGCACGCTGCGCGCTGTCGACGAAGCGCGGGCTGCGCAAAGCCTCTTCGCCGAACACGTCCGCATAGCCTTCGAGCGGCGCGGGCCCGCCGGACTGGATCGAAACAAACCCGTCGCGCGTGGCGATCGGCCCGCCGGCGAACGGGTCCTGCACCGGCAACCGGCGGCTTTGCACGGCGCCCATGAACGAGTAGTAGGTCTCGCACATCACCAGCTCGGACACCATGCATTCGTGGATCGACAGATCGACATGCTCGCCCACCCCGTCGGCCTTCGCCGCATGCAACGCGGCGAGCGACGCGTAGGCCACGTTCAGCCCGGCGCCGAAGCCGACCTGGTCGAGCCCGTGCTTGAGCGGTGCGCGGTCGGCGCTGCCACTGATCTGCATGATCCCGGCCATCGCCTGATGCACCACGTCGCTGCCGCGAAACGCCGCGTGGGGGCCGGCCTGGCCGAAATCGGTCACCGACGTCACGACCACCTGCGGGTTCCATTGCATGAACGCGTCCGCACCCAGGCCCCAGCCTGCGAGCGTGCCCGCCGCGAAGCTCTCGATCACCACATCGCTGCGCTCCACCAGCGCGCGCAAAGCCGCATGCGAGCAGTGGTCCGACAGGTCGAGCACGATGCCGCGCTTGTTCCAGTGCAGGTACTGAAACAGCAGGCTGCCCTCGCCCTCGATGGTCGACGCCGCGATCGGCGGCAGCGCACGGCCGCTGTCGCCCCCCGGTGGTTCGACCTTGATCACCTCGGCGCCGAAGTCGCCCAGAAGCCGCGCACCGAATGGGCCGGCGATGCCGGTGGAAAGATCCAGCACCCGCACGCCCGCCAGCGCGCCCGCGGGCGGCAACGCATCGCTCATCGACAGCGCGCCACCCGCGCGACAGGCCGCGGGCGGACCTTGCTTTGGATCATGCGGCGACTGTGCGCGGCGGGGTCCGGGTTCGCAATGCAAAGAAAGCGAAGGCTGTTTTCACGCGGCGGCAGGCTCATCCTGGAGCGACGATTTTCCCGCTCACCCCTGCTGCTCCAGAAACCGCTGCGCATCCAACGCCGCCATGCACCCCGTCCCCGCACTCGTGATCGCCTGCCGATACACATGGTCCTGCACGTCGCCGGCGGCGAACACGCCGGGGACGCTGGTCATGGTGGCGAAGCCTTGCAGGCCGGCGCGGGTGACGACGTAGCCGTCGCGCATGTCCAGCTGGTCCTTGAAGAGGTCGGTGTTGGGATGGTGGCCGATCGCGATGAAGCAGCCTTGCAGGCCGAGTGCTTCGATCTCGCCGGATTGCGCGTTTCGGAGCCGCACGCCGGTGACGCCGCTGTCGTCGCCCACCACTTCTTCGAGCGTCCGGAAGCACTTGAGCTCGATGCGGCCGGCTTCGACCTTTTCCTGCAGCTTGTCGACGAGGATCGGCTCGGCCCTGAACTTGTCGCGGCGGTGCACCAGGTAGACCTTGGCGGCGATGTTCGACAGATAGAGCGCTTCCTCGACGGCGGTGTTGCCTCCGCCGACCACGCAGGTCACCTGCTCGCGATAGAAGAATCCGTCGCAGGTCGCGCAGCCCGAGACGCCCTTGCCCATGAAAGCCGCCTCCGAAGGCAGGCCGAGGTACTTGGCCGATGCGCCAGTGGCGACGATGAGCGTGTCGCAGGTGTAGCGCGCGTCGTCTCCCTGCAGCACGAAGGGCCGCTGGCTCAGGTCGACGGACTGAACGTGGTCGAACACGATCTGCGTGTGGAAGCGCTCGGCATGCGCCATGAAGCGCTGCATCAGCTCGGGCCCCTGCACGCCGTGCACGTCGGCCGGCCAGTTGTCGACCTCGGTGGTGGTCATCAACTGGCCGCCTTGGGCCATGCCGGTGATCAGGAGCGGCTGCAGGTTGGCGCGGGCGGCGTAGACGGCGGCGGTGTAGCCGGCGGGGCCGGAGCCGAGGATCAGGACTTTTGCGTGCATGGTCATGCCGTGTGAAGGACAGGAGTTGGGCTGGATGGGAGCCGGTGGGAAGCGTGTTCCGGATGGGTCGCGATTCTTCGCGACGCGGCATGCGCTTTCCAGCGAAGAATTGCGAAGTCAGTTTTCGTGCGGCCGCGGTTGGCGTGGGCGCTTCTGGCGGGCACAGTGCCCGGATGGACATTGCCGTTGTGATCAGCGGCGTCGCCGATCCGAAGTGGCCGCTCCCGGCGGACACCTCGATCGCGTCGCTGCAAACCCATCTTTCGAAGCACGCCGCGCTCAGCCCTTTCGACGAGGCGGCGCTCGAGCTTTCGCTGGCGCTGCGCGATGCGCACGCCGACATCCGTGTCGTCGCGCTGGTCGCGGGCGACGAAGCGCTCGCTCGCCGCGTGGCCGGCTGGCGCCCCGACACGCTGTGCCGCATCGACCTCGACGCGGTGCCGCGCTGGGACGGCATCGCTGTCTCGGCGGCGCTCGCGCTGGCGCTCGCGCAGCAGGCGCCAGACGCAACGCTCGTGATCGTCGGGCGTGAGTTCGGCGATTTCGACGACGGCACGGTGCCCGCCGCGCTGGCCGGCCAGACGGGCCGCATCGCGCTTCCGCTCGTCCTCGGCGTGCGGCGCACCGACGCTGGCAACGGCGGTGCCACCTTCGACGTGCTGCGTCAAGGCAATGGCGGCCTCGAACGCGTGGCGCTCGCCGGCCCGGCACTGCTCGCAGCCACCAACGACCCCGGCAACCGGCTGCGCCATCCGCTGATGAAGAACGTCATGCTGGCCAAGAAGGCCGCGATCGACGTGTGGTCCGCGCCGGCACCGGCGGCATCGGATCGGGTGCAGCTCGAATCCATCCACACCGCGACCGAGCCGGTGCGAACGACGGCATGCCAATGGCTCGAAGGCTCGCCCGCGCAGCAGGCTCATGCACTGGCCGACTGGCTGGTAGCGGAGGCCCAGGCATGAGCGCATGGTGCATCACCGTGGTGCTGCACCCCTGGCAGAGCGACCGCGAAGAGGGAGAGCGCCTGGTCGCGGAAACCGCCGGCCTGCTGCCGGGCTCGCCACTTCAGGTGCTGAAGTTCGTCGGCGAGATGCATCCGACTGCGCTGGCCGATCGCCTGGTCGAAGGGCTCGGCGAGTGGGACGGCCGGCAGCTGGTCCTGCTCCCGACGGGCACGGAAAGCGAACTCATCGCCGCGCGCGTGGCCGACCGGTGCGGCGGCGCGAGCTTCGGGCGATGCACCGCGCTCGCGATCGATGCCGAAGCCGTCACCGGCCGGCGCGCCGCCTTCGGTGGCCGGCTCGAACTCGCGCTCTGCAGCACCGCGCGCATCACCTGCGCCACGCTGCGCCCCGGACCGGCCGCGCAGGTTCCCACGGTGGAAACGACCGAGATCGCCATGCAGGCGCCCTTGCCGTGGCGGGCCGATCCGGTGCCGGCCGACGACCAGCGGCCGCGTGTCGAGGGCGCGGCCATGGTGATCGCCGGCGGCCGCGGCATCGGTGGGCCGGAAGGCTTCGAATGGCTGTCGCGCATCGCATCGGCCTTGGGCACCGGGGTGGGCGTCGGCGGGAGCCTGCCGGCGGTGGACGCGGGCTGGGTGCCGGTGGCGCATCAGGTGGGCCAGTCGGGCAAGTTCGTGGCGCCCCGCGTCTACGTGGCCGTGGCGATCTCGGGGACGCCGCAGCACATGGCCGGCGTCGCGCCGACCACGCGCATCGTGGCGCTCAACAACGACCGCGACGCACCGATCTTCTCGCGGTGCGACGTCGCGGTGCAGGGCGACTGGCAGGACATCCTGCCCCTGCTCGCCCGCGAACTCGAAGCGCGTCGCGCGTCCGCGTGAGCGCTAACCTGGTCGAATCGGAGGGCTCTACAATGCCCCTCCGCACATCCAGCAGGAGCTAGAAATCGATCGACTTTGGGGCATGGAGGTCTTCGTTCGCGTCGCCGAGTGCGGCAGCTTCTCGCGTGCCGCCGAGTCGCTCGACCTCGCCAACGCCACCGTCACCACCTGCGTGCGCAATCTCGAGCGGCATCTCGACGTCACGCTCATCAACCGCGACACGCGACGCCTCCGGCTCACCGAAGAAGGCCAGATGTTCCTGCTGCGCGCACGCGACCTGCTCGAATCGGTCGCGCGCACCGAAGAAGAAATCCGCAGCCAGGTTGGCCAGCTTCGCGGGCGGCTCCACATCGAGACGCCGATCTCGCTCGGCCACGCGCTGCTGTGCCCGGCTCTGCCCGATTTCGCCAAGCGCTACCCCGAAATCTCCACCGCGGTCACGCTCAGCAACCAGCCGCACCACGTGATCGAGCGCGGCATCGACGTTGCGATCCGCATGGACCAGGTGGAAGACGCCGACCTGATCGCGCGTCCGATCTACGAGGGCAGCTACATCGTGTGCTGTGCGCCCGACCTGGTGGGCACCCTGCCCGCGCACCCGGACGAACTCGACCGGCGGCGCTGCATCGGCATCCTGCCGGAAGAGCGGCGCTTCGTGAATCCGTGGCTGCTCCGCAAGGGCGAAGAGCGCGTCGAGATCCGCCCCGACGGCCCCTTGCACTTCAACAGCAGCGACGCCCTGCTGATGGCCGCGCAACGCGGCGCCGGCGTGACCTGCGTGCTCGATGTGTTCGTCAACAGCCAGCTCGCCGACGGCACGCTGGTGCAGGTCTATCCCGAATGGGAAACGGCGGTGAAGACCTTCTATGTGGTCATGGCGCAGTCGCGTGTCGGCTCGGCCAAGGTCAAGGCCTTCACCGACTTCCTGTTCGACGTGTTCGCCACGCAGCGCCGGCCCAGCGGGCACAGCGTGGTCGGCGTGCGGCCGATCGGCAAGCGCTGACGGGCGGCTGAGCGCAGGCCTTTTGCGGCGGCGCGCCAGAGCCCGCGTCCTCGGTGCTTCAGGGCTTCAATGCGCGAGGGCGGCGGCGCCTTCGGCATGCATCGCACTCCGCGCCGCCAGCCGCCCGAACACCACCGCCTTGCCCAAGGCCGACCCGGTCATGTAGGCGCCGCCATGAAAACCACCCACCACCTCGCCGGCCGCATGCAGGCCCGCGATCGGTTCGCCGAAGACGTCGATGACCTTCATCTGCGCGTCGATGCGCAGACCGCAATAGGTGCCGAACACCGCCGCGGTCGACGGGTAGGCATAGAAGGGCCCGGTCTCGATGCGCCGCAGCTCTCCCTGGCGATGCACCAGCGTCTCGCGGCCGAACTCGGGGTCGTGGCCCTCGTCGACGAAGCGGTTGTAGCGCGCCACCGTGTCGCGCAGCGTTTCCGCGGGCAGCTCGATCTGCCGCGCCAGCGCATCGAGCGTGTCTGCCTTCACGATCAAGCCTTCTTCCATGCGCCGCCCGAAGTCGAGGATGCGCACGCGGTCGTCGCCGCTCTGAAAGATCGGCTCGTCGAAGATCTGGTAGCTCGTGTGGTAGGGCTGGCGCATCACGGCGTCGCCGAGCAGCTTGTACGAGATCGACTCGTCCACGAAGCGATGCCCGTCCTGGTTCACCGCGATCGCGCCCTTGTAGACGGCCAGGCAGCTGTGATTGTTCAGCTCGTCCGTCGGGTGCTTGCCGAAGGTGCCCTTGATGTAGGCCATGTCGCGCATGTCGGCGCCGAGCTTCCAGGCCATGCGCAGGCCGTCGCCCACGTTGCCTTCACCGCCGACGAACACGGCTTCGGCGTACTGCGGCGCGAAGCGGTGCACCAGCTCGGCATTGCGGCAGAAGCCGCCACTCGCCAGCAGCACGCCGCGTGCCGATTCGAAGCGGCAGGGGCCTTCGGGCCCTTCGGCGATCACGCCGGTGACCGGGGCGGTTTCGCTCTCTCGCACCAGGCGCTGCGCGCCGGTCGACATGTGCACCGTCACTCGCCCGGTGGCCCGGCACTTCGCGGCCAACAGCCGCACCATGTCGGCCGGGTCGACCGTGTGCACACGCGGCACCGACTGGCCCGACGAGGCTTCCAGCGACGGGCTGAACTGCAGGCCGAGCCCGCGCAGCCACTGGTAGGTGTCGAGCTGGTGGCTCACGTACGCATCGATGAGTGCCGGGTCGGCGTCGTTCTGGCCCACTTCGATCAGGTCGCGACGCAACAGATCGTCCGAATCCTCGATGCCCTCCGCCTGCTGCAGGTCGGTGCCGGCGAAGGCCAGGCAACCGCCGCTCATCGCTGACGAGCCGCCGATGTCCGCCGTCTTTTCGAGCAGCGTGACGTCGATGCCCGCCGTCGCGGCTTCGAGCGCCGCGGCGAATCCCGCGGCACCGCCGCCGATCACCAGCAGGCCGCATTGCTCCACCTTCATGCGGCGCTCCCGCGGCCGTAGAAGGCCATCAGTTCATCGACGCGTTCGCGCGCGGGCGGCTCGTTCCAGTAGCCGCGCTGGCAGCGCTCGACGCCACTCTGCCGCTTCAGGTCGACCAGCATTTCGGCATGCTTGACCCAGCACGAGAGCGAGTCGAGCACGGGCACGCCGTCGACGCTCGAGATCTTCTGGCTCGCCAGCAGCACGCACAGCGGCGCCTCGCCGGGGATGAGGACCTCGGCACCTTCGGCGATGCGCTTGCGCGCGGCCTCGCGAAAGCGGTCGATCAGCGGCCCGGGTGAGCTGAAGCCTTCGAGCACGTCGTTGAAGCGAAAGCCGACGTCGGTCACGCCTGCGAAACGGCCGCCCAGCCCGTACTTCACCGCGTTGTCGGCGATCAGGTCGGTGAGCTCGCTGATGAACACCATCACCGCGAAGCGCGCGCCGAGCAGACACGACGACAGCATGGCCGATTCGCCGTAGCCGACCACCGGAATGCGCAGCAGGCTGCGGATCTCGCGCAGCGCAGGGTCCGGCAGGGAGCTGATCGCATAGGCGTCGAAGCCTTCGCGTTCGGCGGCAAGGCCGGCCTCGATGAACTGCGTGGCGTGCAGGTGCTGCAGCGCCGCGTGGCGGATGTCGTTGCCCGGGTAGTTGCTGCGGTAGGTGCCGGGGCGCATGCCATGCATCACCACCTCGGTGTCGGGCCGCGCGACATGCTTGAAATGCGCACGCAGCGCGTCGTCGTAGGCACCCAGGTCCGACAGGACCGTGAAGCTCTGGTGCCAGATTCGAATCGTCATCGCCTTGCCTTCCGGTGCCGTCAGGCGGTGAAGTCGACGATGTCGCTGGTGGCCGTCTTGCAGAAGCGGCCCAGGCTGCCCATGGAGTTGGCATGCTCCTCGACCGAATGCGCGCAGCAGCAGTCTTCGAGCACGATCATCTCGAAATCGCGGTCGTGGCCGTCGCGCACGGTCGCCTGCACGACGGCTTGCGTCGAGACTCCCGAGCAGTAGATGCGCTCGATGCCGAGTGCGCTCAGCTGCGCGACCAGCGTCGTCGAATAGAACGGGCTCACGCGGTGCTTGGTCACCTGCACGTCGCCCGGGCGCTGCTCGAGCGCCTCGTGGATCCCGGTGCCCCACTGGCCCAGCTTGAAGAGGCCGGCCTTGGGCGCGCCCGAGAAGACGGGCGAGTTCTTGGGGCATTCCACGTAGCCTTCGGAAAATCCGACGCGCACGAAGCCGACCGCCACGCCGGCGGAGCGCGCCTTCTTCAACGCGGCCGCGGTGTTTTCCACCACGCGCCGCGCGCGCACCTGCTCGCCGAGCGGCGATTTTCCGTTGGGCCCGTCCGCATGGACCAGGTCGTTCTGCATGTCGAGGATGAGGTAGATCGATTTCATCGATGTCACTTTCGTTCCGGATAAAGGGTGAGGGTTCGGGCGGCGAGACGTCCGCTGCAGGGCCGCGGGCGGCTCAGTCGCACAGCATGCCCCCGTTGATGTCCATGATCTCGCCCGTGATGAAAGAGGCCTCGCGCGACGCGAGGAAAAGCACCGCGTTGGCGATGTCGGCGGCCGCGCCCATGCGCCCGGCCGGAATCAGCGCCTTGAGCTGCGCCGGAAAACTCGTGGTCATGGGCGTGGCGATCGGCCCCGGCGCCACCGCGTTCACGGTGATGCCGTGCGCCGCCAGTTCCTTCGCCAGAAAGCCGGTCATTGCATGCACCCCGGCCTTGGAAACGCCATAGGCCACGTTGCCGGCGCGCTGCTGCTCGGCCGGATCGATCCACGGCCGCGCGTTGCCCGCGTTCTTGCCGACCACCGAGCCGATGTTCACGATGCGGCCGAAGCCGGCGCGCTTCATGCCTGCCATGACGGCCTGGCACGCGAGAAAACTGCCCTTCAGGTTGATGTCGATCACGCGGTCCCATTCGGCCTCGGCCAGTTCCTCTGCGCTGCCGAACGACACCACGCCCGCCACGTTGACCAGCAGGTCCACCGGGCCGAGCACCTCCTCGATGCGCGAGACGAGCGACGCGATCGAGCCGCGGTCGGTGACGTCGAGCTTCATCGTGGCGCTGGCGAGGGACGGGGCGTCGGCTTCCGACGCGGTGGCTGCGCCGCCGCTGTCGGCGCACACGGCGGTGGCGCCGCGCGCACGCAGCGCGTCGATGACGGCGCTGCCGATCACGCCGCTGCCGCCCGTGACCAGCGCGATGCGTCCCGCGAAGCCCTCGCCCGAGATGTCCGCTGCGCTCATGCAGCAGCACCCTGCGGTGTCGATGCCGCGGCGAACTGCCCGGCGATCCGGCCGAACACCAGCCCCTTGAGCACCGAGGTCGCGCCGGTGTAGTTGCGGTAGTAGATGCCGGCCGTTTCGCCCGCCGCATACAGGCCCGCGATCGGTTCGCCGTCGCCGTCGAGCACGCGGGCCGAGGCATCGACCTTGAGCCCGCCGAAGGTGAACACGTTCGACGAGATGATCGGGTAGGCGTGATAAGGCCCTTCGGTCAGCGGCGTCGCCCAGTTGGACTTGGGCGGCTCGAGCCCCCGCGTGGCGAGCCCGTCGAGTTCGAGCGGCTTCCACGGGCCTTCGACGCAGGCTGCGTTGTAGTCGGCCACCGTGGCTTCGAGCGCCGCGGCCGGCACGCCGATGCGCTCAGCGAGTTGCGCCAGGCTGTCGCCCGCCACCGGCGGCTTGTCGGTGCGGATGCCCAGACGATAGTTGGGAATGCGCGTGTGCCGCGCATCGAGAACCACCCAAGCCGTGCCTTCGCGCTGCTCGTAGATGCGGCGCGTCACGCGCTCGTAGTACGCATCCACGGTGCCTGGTGCTTCGTCGGCGAAGCGCTTGCCTTCGAGGTTGACCAGAATGCCGTACGGAAAGATGAAGATCGACGGCTCCGCGACACCCGAGCGCGGGTCGACCGGCTCGGCGTGGTAGCTGCCGAAATCGCCGCAGCCGGCAGCGCCGGCCAGGAGCCCCATCGCGATGCCCTCGCCGCGGTTGTAGTAGCCGCCCTTGCACACCGGCCGCAAGTACACCGAGCGCGGCCCGACGTAGCGCGTCATCATCTCGGCGCTGCCTTCGAAGCCGCCGCAGGCGAGCACCACCTGCCCGCCCAGCACGCGCGAACCACCGCCGCGTACGCGCACCTTGAGCCCGGTCACGCTCCCGCTTTCGTCCTGCCGCAGGCCTTGCGCCGTGGTTTCGTAGAAGAAGCTCACCTTCAGGCTTTCGGCCCGCGCGGCGAGCGCCTCGACCAGTGCAGCGCCGCCGCCCACCGGCAACAGCCGCGGCTGCGACTTGGTCAGGAACTGCGTCGGCAGGAAGTCGAAACGCACCCCCATGCCCTGCAGCCACGCGATGGTCTCGCCGGCACCGGCCGACAGGCGCTCGATCACGGACGGATCGGCCAGGCTCAATGCCTTGGCCAGCGCCCCGCGCTGCGAATGCGCCGTCTCTTCGACCAGCTCGGGGTCGATCGCGCCAGAGCCGTTCTCGGCCAGGTGCGTCTCGAAATCGTCGGTGACTTCGGTGAGGCTCTTCATCCGCAGGTAGGCCTCGGTGTAGCGGCTCTGGCCGCCCCGCTCCTCGCGCGTGGCCCGCTCGATCACGACGACGCGCAAGCCCGCCTCGGCAGCCGCCACGGCGGCCGAGAGGCCCGCGACGCCGCAGCCCGCCACCACCAGATCGAATTGCATGTCCGCCATGGTCTTCCTCGTGTTCAAGCGACTTCGCGCGCCGAGATGCGGTAGCCGAAGGTGTCGGGCGCGTAGGAATCCAGCCGCCCGCGCGAGGTCTCGGCCACCGGGTACATGAGGAAACCCATCGGTCGGCCGCTGGAGCCCGGCAACACGACGTCGTGCGCGTCGTTGTAGGCCATCCAGTTGCCTTCGCAGCAGCCGAAGAGCTTGTCGTAGACCGGCTTCACGACGGGATGGTCGACGTTGCGGATCCACTGCGCCGTTTCCTGCCGCATGACCTTGGTGACATCGGCCGGGTCCATGGCCACCCAGCCCTGGCCCCTGACGAAGGCCTCGGCGCGGCAATGCTGCGCGGCGGCCAGCTTCTCGGAATTGCCGCCGAGCTCCTTGTAGCCGAAGGCCGACGGTGCGATGCGCACGCCGTACAGATCGCGCGCCGGAATGCCGACCGAGCGGCACATGCCGACGAAGAGCGCGTTGATGTCCGCGCACTTGCCCGACGGGTGGCTCATCTTCAGCATCGCATTGACGTCGCCTTCGCCGCAGCCGCGCACCGACGGCTCTCGGTGGACGTTGGTGGCGACCCAGTCGTAGATGGCGCGCAGGCGCGGCACGTCGCCTTGCACGCCCTCGGTGGCCTGCAAGGCCGCGGCACGCACCAGCCCGTCGGTGGGGATCAGCGGCGTGGGTTGCGTCCAGGCCGCGGCGAGGGAGGCGTCCGGACGGGCGGCGCCGCGCGCCTGCCAATCGACGGCGCGGTCGCGCGTGCGGACCCGGCTCGTCACTTCGAGCAGCGCCGTCGCCGTGCCGGGCTGAAAGCGTGCGTGCACCATCTTCACGCCCTGCGATGCATCGTGGGCCAGCGCGGCTTCACCGTTGCTGCCGAAGCTCGTCGAGAGCGATTGCTGCCAGTCGCTCTCGATCGAAGGCACGGGCACCCACACCTGCGCGCCGCCCTCGGGCAGAGCCATCTCGACGCGTGTCGTGACGTCAAAGGTGCGCCACGACGTGGCCCCCGGCTCGAAGCGCCGCGCATCGGCGGCGAACACGACCTTTTGCATGGAGAAGGGCAAGGCGGCGGCGGCAGCGGCGGCGGTGGCCTGGCGAAGAATGTGGCGGCGAGAGTGCACAGTGGGCTCCTGTCGATGTGTTTGACTCGGCGGCAATGATGGCCCGGTCGCCCGCGAATCGAGAGCGCAAAAACCGAAAAGTGGTTTCGTCGAATCGCGCTGTCGGCCGCCCCTGTCCGCTCCTACAGTCGGGGCGTTTCACCAAGGAGATGACATGCGCATGGCCGACAGGTTCGGGATCGTCACGGCAGGAGCTTCCGGCATGGGCCGGGCGGGCGCACTGCGTTTCGCAGCAGAGGGCGCGGCCGTGGCCGTGGTCGACCTGGACGAAGCCAAGGCCAACGAAGTCGCAGAGACCATCCGCGCGAACGGCGGCAACGCCTTTGCTCTGGGCGGCAACCTGATGGACGAATCCTTTGCGCGCGGCCTGGTGCACGAAACGGCCAAGCGCTTCGGCAAGCTCGACTTCCTGTGGGCGCACGCGGGCCATGCGTCGGTGTCGCGCGTGGAGGGGCTCGACCTGCGCGAATTCGACATCGCGATGAACCTCAACGTGCGTGCCGCGCTGGCGAGCGCGATCGAGGCGATCCCGCTGATGCGCGAAGCCGGCGGCGGCAGCATGCTCTTCACGTCGTCGACGTCCGGCGTGGTCGGCTCGCCCTTCAGCCCGCTGTATTCGGTGGCGAAGTGGGGCGTGATCGGCCTCGCGCGTTCGCTCGCCAAGCGCTACGGGCCGGAAAACATCCGCGTGAACGTGGTCTGCCCCGGCACCACCGACACGCCGATGCTCGACACGCTGGTATCGCGACCCGACGAGGACGACACCAAGGGCAAGGACCTGAACGAACTCAAGCGCATCCGCTCGTCCGGCAACCCGACCGGCCGCGCCGCGCGGCCCGAGGAAGTCGCCAACGCGGCGCTGTTCCTGCTCTCGCACGAGGCGTCGTACGTCAACGGCGCCTCGCTGATGGTCGACGGCGGCAAGACCGCCTGAGCACCGCCATGCGCCTCGAGAACTACCACGCCGTCGTGACCGGCGGCGCACGCGGCCTGGGCGCGGCCGCGGCGAAGCGCTTCGTGGCCGAAGGCGCGCGCGTGGTGGTGGCGGACATCGACGGCGAAGCGGCCGCGGCCTGCGCCAGAGAGATCGACTCCACCGGCACGCTGGCCAGGGGGCTGGCCTGCGACATCGCGAGCGCGGACGAATGCGCGGCACTGGCCGCAGAGGCCGAAGAGTTCTTCGGTGCGCCCATCGACATCTTTCTCGCGCACGCCGGCATGGGCTTCGCGGGCCCGCTCGCCGACGCCGACCCAGAGCGCATTCGGCGGGTGATCGAAGTCAACGTGCTCGGCACCCTCTATTCCGCCCAGGCGGCGTTGCGCAGCCTGGTGCGCAGCCCGCGCGCGAGCCTGATCTTCACCAGCTCGCTGCAGGGCGTCACGGCCCGTGCCGAGCGAAGCGTGTACACGGCGTCGAAGCACGCGATCGTCGGGCTCACCAAGGCGCTCGCCCTCGAATACGGGCCGCGCGGCGTGCGCGTGAACGCCATCGCGCCGGCATCCACCGACACGCCCTTTCTTCGCACGCAGCTGGAAGTGGCCGGCGCCACCGACGTGGAGCAGGCGGTGCGCAACGTGGCCGCGTCGATGCCGCTCGGCTGGCTGCCGACGCCGGAAGACTTCGCGGACGCCGCCGTCTTCCTCGCGTCGACCGAGGCCCGCTCCATCACCGGCCACAACCTGTTGCTCGACAGCGGCGCATCGGCCGGGATCTTCAAGCGCTGACACGCCGGGCCGAACGCGTGCGCGATCGCGACTGCCGCCGGCAGCGCATGCGGATCAACGCTGGATCACCACGCCCGATGCGCACAGCGCGTCCACGCGATCGGACGCAACGCCCCAGTCGAGCAGCGCGCTGCGCGAACTGGCGCCGGCCGACTCGGGCGGCGTCGGCATGGCGCTGGGCGTGCGGCTGAAGCGCGGCGCGGGGCGCGGCTGCACGATGCCGTCGGGCGCGACGAAGCTTTCGCGCGCGAGGTGGTGCGGATGCGAGGGCGCCTCCGCCATCGTCAACACCGGCGCGACGCAGGCGTCGGTGCCTTCGAAGAGGCGCGCCCAGTGGTCGCGATCGTGGCGCGCGAAGACCTCGGCCAGCACGGCGCGCGCGTCGCCGTGCGCGAGCGCATCGAGCGGCGGCGTGCGGTCGGCCAGGCCCAGCCGTTCGAGCAGGATGGCGCGAAACTTCGATTCGATCGGCGCCACGGACACGAAGCCACCGTCGGCGCAGCGGTAGGTGTCCCAGTAGTAGGCGCCGCCATCGAGCACGTTGGTGCCGCGCTCCACCTGCTGCACGCCGCAGGCGAGCGAGCCATAGAAGAGCGTCATGAGCGAGGCCGCGCCGTCGACGATCGCAGCATCGACCACCTGACCTTGGCCCGTGCGGCGCGCATGCAGGACCGCGCTGACCGTGCCCAGTGCCGCATAGAGCGCGCCACCGGCGAAGTCACCGAGAAGATTGAGCGGCAGCGCGGGCGGCTCGCCTCGGCGGCCCAGCGCTGCTGCGGCGCCGCTGAGCGCGAGGTAGTTGATGTCGTGCCCCGCCGAGTGCGCGAGCGGGCCTTGCTGGCCCCAGCCGGTGATGCGCGTGTAGACCAGCGCCGGGTTGCGCGCCAGACAAGGGTCCGGCCCCAGACCCAGACGCTCGGTGGTGCCCGGCCGAAAGGGATCGAAGATCGCCTCGGCCGACTCGGCCAGCGACAGCACGAGCTCCACTCCCTCGGCCTGCTTCAGGTCGATCACCACCGAAGGCCGGCTGCGGTTCAGCAGCATGTAGCGGTCGGGCCGATGCACGCCCAGCCCGCTGGGTGTCGGGCGCTCGATGCGCAATACCGATGCACCGAGGTCGGCCAGCAGCATGGCCGCCATCGGCGACGGTCCGACGCCGCCGAGTTCGAGCAGCCGGAGCCCGGCGAGCGGACCCGCGTTCACGAACCCGTCCGCTCCCGGCGCGCGCGCGGTGTGGATTGCAGCAGCAGCCCCACCGGCCCGCGCCCATACATCGCAGCGGGCATGACCGCGGGTTCGGGTACCGTGCGCAGCTCGAAGTCCAGGCACGGTGCGATGTCGCGCGCCACGTCGATGCCGGGAGCGATTTCGATCAGCGTCAGGCCTTCGGCGCGCACTTCGAACACGCAGCGCTCGGTCACCACCAACACGCGCTGCCCGCGCGCTGCGGCCCGTGCGCCGCACAGGTCGACGTGCGCGGTCGCGCGCGGAAACTTGCGGTGCCGGCCTTCGCGCACGATCTGCACGCCGCCGTCCAGCCGGGCTTCCAGGCCGCCGCTGGTGAGCGTGCCGCAGATCAGCACCAGCGGCGTGCGATGCGCGATGTCGACGAAGCCGCCCGGCCCGCGCAGCGAGCCGGTGTAGGCGCCGCCGACATTCACATTGCCCGCGGCGTCCACCTGCGCGAAGCCGAGGATGGTCGCGTCCAGGCCGCCGCCCTGATAGAAGTCGAAGAGGTCGGTCGGGTCGATGATCGAGCTCGGGTTGTAGTGCGCGCCGAAGGCGCCCTTCATGCACGGAATGCCGCCGATCGCGCCGTGCTCGACGCTGAAGCGCAGCGCGTCGAGAAAGCCCTCTTCGCGGGCGAGCGCCGGCAGTTGCGTGCCCATGCCGTAGCCGAGGTTGACGAGGTCGCCGCGGTGCAGCTCCATGGCCGCGCGGCGCAGGATCAGCTTGGGCAGCCCCATCTCCATCGCCGGCAGGGGCACGTGGGGGCGCCGCAGCTCGCCGGTGAAGGCGGGCTCGTGCGCGTCCAGCGACTGTCGCGCACCGGGGTCGACCACCACGGCGTCGACCACCATGCCCGGCACCTGCACCCGGCGCGGATGCAGGCTGCCGGCGGCCGTGAGTGCCTTGACCACCGCGATCACCCGGCCGCCTGAATTGCGCGCCGCCATCGCCATCTGCAGCGCACCGCCGTTCACTGGCTCGTCGTCCAGGCTGATGTTGCCGTCCGTGTCGGCGATGCTGCCGCGGATGAGCGCGACGTCGATCGGGATCGACGGCATGAAGATGCAGTCGATTCCGTCGACGCAGACCCGCTTGGCGACACGCCCCGAGCGCGCGACCACACCGCCTGCCGACGACCCCGCCGGGCCGGACTGTTGCGCGTGGCCGTCCGGCTCGAAGTAGGTGCCCATGCCAACCTCGGTCAACAGCCCCGGCGAGCGCGCCGTGCACTCGCGCAGCCACTTGAAGAGCACGCCCATCGGCACCACGCTGGCGTCGATGCTGCCGTCCATCACGAGCTGGGTGAAGCGTGGCGACGCCTGCGCGCTGAAGGTCGACGTGATCAGGTGCGACACCATGCCCGCATGCGCGAAATGCTCGAAGCCGTGCGGCGAATCGGCGTCGATCCAGCCCGTGCGGTTGGGGCAGATCAGCGTCAGCGCGCGCGGGTGGCCCTGCTGCTCGAAGCGCTGGCCGAGCGCACGCAGGACGATTTCCGGGGTGACCATCGACACCACGCCGCCGACGATCACCGTGGCGCCGTCGCCGACCATTTCCGCGGCGGCGGCGGCGTCGATCACGCGCACCGCCATCGGGTCACTCCACCTTGATGTTGGCGCTCTGGATCAGCTGGCGCCAACGATCGGTTTCGCTGCGGATGTACTTCGCGAAGTAGTCCGGGCCCAGCGGCGGGATGTACGAGCCCATGTCGGCGACGGTCTTCTGGATCTCGGGCATCTTCATCACCGCCGTGAACTCGGTCACCAGCCGCTTCACGATCGGCTCCGGCGTGCCCTTGGGCACCAGCACGCCGACCCAGCCCGTCACCTCGAATCCCGGCACGCCCTGCTCGGCCACGGTCGGCACGTCGGGCAGGAGCGGCGAGCGTTCCGGCGACGTGATGGCGAGCGCGCGCAGCTTGCCGCCGTTGACCATCGGGATCGCGCTCGACACCGGGTCGATCACCATCGGCACCACGCCCGCGATCGCATCCACCAGCCCCGGCGGGCCGCCGCGGTAGGGAATGTGCGTGAGCTTGATGTTGCCGCGCTTTGCCAGCATCTCGCCCGTCAGGTGCAGCGAAGTGCCCACGCCGTTGCCCGCGAACGAAACGTTGTGGGTCTTGCCGTAGACGAGCAGGTCCTTCAGCGTCTTCACCTGGAAGTCGTTGTTGACCATGATCACGTTGCCATAGGCCATCAGCAGGCTGATGGGGATCAGGTCGCGCTCCGGGTCGTAGGGCAGGTTCTTGGTGAGCGTGGGGCTCACCGCCATCGGACCGATGTTGCCCAGCAGCAGCGTGTAGCCATCGGGCGCCGACTTGGCGACGAAGTCGCTGCCGAGGTTGCCGCCCGCGCCTGCCTTGTTCTCGATCACGATGGGCTGGCCCAGCCGTTCTCCGAGCTTCTGCCCGACGATGCGCGTGAGCGTGTCCGACGTGCCGCCGGCCGCGTAGGGAATGATCCACTTGATCGGCCGCTCCGGCCACTTCTGCGCCGTGGCCTGGGCCGGGGTCTGCGATGGGGCCTGTGCCTGCGCCAGGCCCTGTGCCGAGCACAGGAGCATGGCCAGGGTTGCGAGCGTTGCCGCTTTCTTCATGCTGTCGACTCTCATGAATGTCTCCTGGTTGTCGTTCTACGTGAATGAATCAGCTTTTCGGCAGGCTGGCCCAGTCGGCCGGCAACTTGATCTCCTTCGTGGTGACTCGCGTGTAGCCCGAGTCGAGCGTCTTGATGCGGTTGCGGCCGGGGTCGCCCGCGACCAGGATCTCGATGAACTCCGGCCCGGGCATGACGCGCACCGGGTCGTCCGGCCCGACCGCGAATTCGGGCGGCAGCGTGCCGAGCTCGATCTTTTCCTCGATCGTGTGCACCTCGGCCATCGTGTACTTCAGCTCGAAATCCAGGTACTTGCGCGGCACCGTGGTGTTCTCGCAGATGTACTTGCGGATGTCGTCCTTCGAGTAGCCCGCCTCGGCCAGCACCTTGGCCACCGGCGGCGCGAGCACGAAGACGATGTCGTTCACGAAGCTGCCCGGCCCGCGCTCCGAAAAGAGCGCGAAGGCGGGTTTGCGCAACGCATCGCGGCAGAGCTGCTTGAGCGCGCATTCGGCGCCGCTCTGGTCTTCGCGGTCGTACGGCGACGGCTGGAAGCCCCAGTTCATCGTCGTGCTCACCGACACCGTGCTGGCATTGCGATCGAAGCCCTTCTCGACGTGGTAGGGCTCCCACGGGTTGAGGTCCTCGTTCTCGGCGAAGGCGAAATTGATCGGGTAGCCGAAGGTCCCCATCTGGTTCTTCGCCGGCCGGTAGCCACCGATGTTGCGGATGATCAGCCCCAGCGCGCGCCCGAAGGACGGGTTGGCGCCGCGCGAGATCAGCCCCGCACCGGTGTTGAAGCCCAGCTCCTTGACGATCGGCCCGTTCAGGAACACGTAGGGCGTGATGCCCCAGGTGGTGCCGATGTTGTCGAGGTTGTACTTGTCCTCCTGCAGCGCCTCGGCCATGGCGATCAGGATCGGCATGGTTTGCGGCTTGCAGCCGGCCATCACGCCGTTGGCGGCGATGTTCCACACCGTGGCGCGCAGGTTCATCTGCGGCAGCACCGCGATCACCTCGTCGTGCGAACGGTCGGTGTAGCGCAGGAACTCCTGCACGCGCTCCAGCGTGGGCGGGATCACCGGCAGGCCGTCGCTCCAGTCCATCTCGTGGAAGTGCGCATTGACCTCGTCGAAGTTGCCCTCGAAGACGATCTTCTTCGAATCCCAGTCACCGGCCTTGCCGAGCGTGCGCGGCTTGATCGGCTTGGTCAGTGCGGAAACGATGCGCTCGAACAGGACGTCGGTGATCTTCTCGCGGATGGTCTTCGAATCGTCGACGCCGACCGCGCCCGGGTACTCGACCACGGGCGTGTCGGGCACGCCCGCCGCCTTCGCAGCGAGCTGGCCGACCATGTTGAATCCCGGCATCGACACCACCGCCGACGGGATGCCGAGAATCTTTTCTGCTTCTGCTGCCGGCCGCACCGCGGCCGGTGTGCAGGTGCCTCAGCCCCCGTTGCCGGTGATGACGGCGTCGGCACCCTTCGCCTTGAGCGTGGCGATGATGTCGTTGAGCACCTCGCGCTGGTACGACGGCGTGCCCTTGAGCGACGCGAACGGAATGTCGGTGTAGGGGACGATCTTCACATCGGGAAAGCGCTTCTTGAGCAGCTCCCGATAGATGGGAAACATGATGTCGCCCTTGAAGTCCTCGTTCCAGACTTCGGCGACGACCTTGCCGTTGAGCGTGTCCAGGCGCTTGGCCAGGTTCTTCTGCTCGACGGCCTCGGCGCCGATCGGGCTGATGACGGAATACTTGTCCATGAAAAATCTACCTCGTGGTGGTGGTGGTGTGCGGGGTCGATGGTAGGAGCGGGCTTGCGGTGCGTACAGGCACGCCGTGGAAAACAGCATTCGCTTTTTTCATCGCGTCGCCTCGCACCTTGGTCGCCATCGTTGTTCGATCTACTTCGCGCGCTGCGGCTCCAGGCCGGCCTTCTTGGCCACGCCGCTCCATTTGTCGAGCTGCGAGCGCAGGTAGGTGGTCGCCTCCTCGGGCGAGCTCACGGTGGGCGTGGTCTTGGCCGGGCCTTCGAGCCGGGCCACGGTCTCAGGCTTGGCCAGCGCCTGGCGGAAGGCCGCATTGAGCTTGTCGATCACGTCCTTGGGCGTTCCGGTCGGCACCAGCACCTCGTACCACACCGAATCGCTCAGGCTCGGAAAGCCCGACTCGACCATGGTCGGCGCGTCCGGCAGAGCCGGGTCGCGGTCCTTGCCGGTCACGGCCAGCACCTTGACCTTGCCGGCCTTGATCTGCGGCGCCACGGCGGGCATGGCGATCAAGCCCATCTGCACTTCGCCGGTCATGATCGCGGTGAGCGCTTCGGGCGTGCCCTTGAAGGGCACGTGCACGATGTCCAGCGAGCCCTCGTTCTTCAGCAGCTCGCCGGTCAGGTGGCCGATGCTGCCAACGCCGGCCGACGCGTAGTTGAGCTTGCCCGGCTGCGCCTTGGCCATCGCCGCGAGCTCGGCCATCGACTTGACCGGCAGCGCCGTCGGCACCACGAAGGCCATGCGCTGCAGGCCCATCAGCGTGACGGCCTCGAAGTCCTTGCGCGGATCGAAGCCGAGTTCCATCAGGCTCGGCAGCACCGAGAAGCTCAGGCTCGCGAGGAAGAGCGTGTAGCCATCGGGCTTGGCGCGCGCCACGTACTGCGCGCCGATCGCACCGCCCGCGCCCGGCCGGTTGTCGACCACCACCGGCTGCCCGAGCGCTTCGGACAGCCCGGGCCACACGGCGCGCGCCGTGAGGTCGCTGCCGCTGCCGGCCGGAAACGGCGACACGAGCGTCACGGGCCGGCTCGGAAAGTTCTGCGCGAGCGATCCGGACGCGAGTCCGAAGCCCAGGGTGGCGGCCGTGGCGACCACGGCGAGAAAGCGTTGGCGATGCATGGGGTTTCCTCTGTGCGACGGCGGCTGCGAATCAGTTCGCAGCGCTGATGTTCTTTTCCTTGACCAGTGCTCCCCAGCGCTTGAATTCTTCCGCAACGAAGCGGCGGAACGCATCGGGAGAAGCCATGACCGACGGCACCATCGCCGCCTTGAGCAGCTGCGCCTTCACGTCCTCGCGCGCCACCACCTTCACCAGCGCGGCGTTGAGCTGGTCGACCACCGCATCGGGCGTCTTGGCCGGGGCGAACACGCCCATCCAGTTGGTGACCTCGAAGCCGGGCAACTGCTCCTGCGCCGTCGGCACGTCCGGCAGCATTTCGAAGCGCTTCTGGCTCGTCACGGCGAGCGCCTTCAGCGTGCCCTGCTGGATCGACGGGAAGAGCGGCGGCAGGTCCATCACGATGCCGTCGACATGGCCGGCGATGGTGTCGGCCATCGCCGGAGCCGCGCCCTTGTAGGGCACGTGGACGATGCGGCCGCGCGAGGCCTGGATCAGCAGCTCGATCGTCAGATGCGGCAGGCCGCCGTTGCCTGACGAGGCGAGCGTGACGTCCTGCGTGCGCGTGAGCGCGAGCAGCTCGGCCAGGGTCTTGACCTTGAGCCGCGAGCCGATGGCGATGGCCTCGGGCGTGAGACCCACCGTGTTGATCGGCCGGAAATCGGTGAGCGTGTCGAACGGAATCTTGGGCAGCGTGTGCGGCGTGATCACCACCGGGCTGGCGCTGGCGGCAAGCAGCGTGTAGCCGTCGGGCGCCGACTTGGCCACGTGGTCGGCGCCCATGGCGCCGCTCGCGCCGGGCCGGTTCTCCACGACCACCGACGTGCCGAGCGCCTCGCCCAACGGGCCCGCGATGATGCGCGCCACGATGTCGTTGGACCCGCCGGGCGTGTAGCCGACGACGAGCCGGATCGGCCGCGTCGGAAAGTCCGCGGCGTGGCTGGCCTGCGGCAAGCCGACCAGGGCCGTGACCAGGGCCACGCCGAGGAAGAGCGCGGGGACGATGCGGCGGCGCGCACCGCTCTGGCGTGTGGGGAGTGTGAACATGGGGCGCAGTGTAGGAACGGGTCGACGCATGCACCACCGCGGGTCGCAAACGGTCTTTTCGCAATAAGCGAACGACGCCCGCAGACCGCGCGCCTAGCATCGGCGCGATGCGAATCTGGCACCAGAGCTTCACCGATCTCAGCGCCTTTCCGCTCTATCGCGACACGCTCGCGGCCCATGCGGCCCGGGTGATGCAGGGGCGCGTGCAGGTCAGCGTGCACGGGCTGCGCCCGGGCACCTATCCGCCGGGCGTCGCGCCGATGCAGGTGAACAGCGTGGCCGCGATGCGCACGATCGGCGAGCAGCAGGTGCTGGAGGCGGCGCTGGCGGCCGAGCGCTCGGGCCACGATGCGATGGCGATCGGCTGCTTCTTCGACCCCGCCCTGCATGCCGCGCGGTCGCTGGTCGACATTCCGGTGTTGAGCCTCACCGAGTCGTGCATGCTCACGGCCTGCTCGCTGGGGCGGCGCTTCGCCATGATTTCGGTCACGCCGTTCCAGAAGATGCTGACCGAGGATCTGGCCGCGGCCTGTGGCCTGCAGTCGCGCCTGGCGGGCGTGGTCGCCATGACGCCCGCGGTGAACCTCTTCGACCTCGAGCGGCCCGAAGCCGCCGATGCGCTGAAGGCGAGCTTCGCCTCGGCCTGCGACGCGGCGATCGCGCTCGGCGCCGAAGTGATCATTCCGGGCGACGGCGTGCTCAACGAGTTTCTCGTGCGCCATGGCGTGCTTCACGCCTCGGGCGCCGTGGTGCTCGACGCGCTCGGTGTGCTGTTTCACCACGCCGAGTTCATCGCCCGCGGCCGCGCCGCCGGCGTGCTCGACGTGAGCCGCGCCCTGCTCTATCGCCAGCCCGGCGCCGACATGCTGGCGCACGCGCGCGCCGCACACGGCCGCTTCGACTGCACGGAAACCGACTTCTCGGGCCCGAACAGAGGGCCAGCCGATCAGGCCTGAGCTGGCGCCGGGGCGGTTGGCGACGATCCCGGCGCTGTCGGCATCGACGCGGACTGCGACAGCCTGGCGATGACCGAGCGTGCCGCGGCCTGGCCGTCGGCCACCGCGTCGGCCAGCATGCCGCCGCAACCGGCGCGCACCGCCCCGGCGGCGAACACGCCGGGCACGGCAGTCTGGCGGTCCGGTCCGGCGACCACCGCACCGCGCGCGTCGCGCTCGACCTCGGCCGGCAGGAAGGCGCTCGCCGGCTCCAGGCCGACGAAGGCGAAGAAACCGCTGCAGGCGATCGTCTGGCCGTTCACGCGCACGCCCTCCACGCCGTCGCTGCCCAGCACCGCCTCCACCGCGCTGTCGAACTGCACCCGGATGTTCGGCGCCGCGGCCACCGCTTCGACCCAGCGCGGGCCGGCATCGAAGGCGCTGCCGCGATGCACCAGGTGCACCGTCTGGCAGAACTTCGACAGCACCACGGCCGACTGCAGCGCCGAATCGCCGCCGCCCGCCACCACCACGTCCTGCCCCTGGAACATCGGCCCGTCGCAGTCGGCGCAGTGCGACACGCCCTTGTGTTCGAGCTCGGCCTCGCCGGGCACGCCGAGCTTTCGAAGCGACGCGCCCGAGGCCACGATGACGGCGCGCGCGCGGTGGCGGCCCGCGTCGCTCACCACCACCCACGCGTCGCCGTCGCGTTCGATGTGCGAGGCCACCCCTTCGAGGTTCTCGCCGCCGAGGTCGGCGACTTCCGAGACCCAGGTCGACGAGAGTTCGGCTCCGCTGCCCTGGATCTCGCCGTCGAGCTCGTTCACGTTGAGCACCAGGCCGCCGAACATCTGCGCCTCCAGCCAGGCGGTGGACAGGCCGGCGCGCAAGGCTTCGAGCGCGGCGTTGAGGCCGGCCGCGCCGGCGCCGATGACGACGAGGTCGTGGGAAGTGGTGTCGCTCATGTGGATGTTTCTCCTTGAAGGGATGGACGGTTGGCGGGGTGGGTGCGCAGCACGCGAACGTCGCCCACGCGCTGCGTGGCGCCCTGCCGGTCGAGCGCTTCGAGGACCTGCACGGCGAGCGCGCGGCCGATGCCCGCTCCGTCGCGAAACTGCGCGGCCGTGAAGCGGCCGCCGGGCACGGCGTCGGCCACGCCGCGCGCGGCGCGGACGAATTCGTCCATCGTCTCGCGCCGGTAGAAGCGGTCGTCGCCGACGCGCGCGGCGGCGCCGGTCTGAGTCTTGCGAAACAGCATGTCGCGCAGCACCGATTCCTTGGCGTGCAGCAGTTCGGCGAGGCGCGGCACGGTGAGGCCCGCGAAACCGGCGCGCGTCAGTGCCGGCCCGGCCAGTTCCCACAGGCGCAGGTGCTCGGCGTTCTCGGGCACCGCGACCGGCCGCTTGCGCGCGAGCAGCGCCTCGGCAGCTTCGGGCGCCAGCACCCGGGCCTGCGCGCCGGTGCCCACGCAGACGCGCTGCGACTGCTTCAGCACGTGCGCGAAGGCATCGGCATCGAGGTTCAGGTTGCGTGCGAAGGCGGCCGCATCCACTCCCTTGGGCGTGCACGCGACCAGTTCGCGCAGGGCGTCGGCGGCCGAGGGCAAGGCCAGGGCCTGCAACTGCCGCTGGCGCAGGGCATGGGGGATGCGCGGCTGCACCGGCGATGCGTCCAGCACGTGCCCGCCGCCCACGGTGCGCTGCGCGGACTGGTCGCGCAGGATGAAGCGGTCGCCGTGCAGCGCCGACACGGGCTGATCCACCACCAGCCGCGCGAGTGCCTCGGTGCCGGCCGCGATGGCTTCGCCGCGGCGCAGCGAGACGCGCGCGGTCACGTCGCGCGTGCCCAGGTGCAGATGCACCGGCGTCCAGTGGCGCAGCGCATGCGCCTCGCTCGCGAGTACCCGCAGCACG
>JAHJOG010000270.1 GCA_018820395.1 Gammaproteobacteria bacterium
GCTGCTTCGCACGCGCATGGTCGAGTTCGAGGGCATCTCGGAGCGCCTGTATCGCGTGGTGCGGCAGGCGTCCAAGGACACGGGCAAGCAGGTGCGGCTCGACATCACCGGCGGCACCATCGAGATGGATCGCGGCGTGCTCGACCGGATGATGCCGGCGTTCGAGCACCTGCTGCGCAACAGCGTGGCCCACGGCATCGAATCCGCGGCCGATCGCGAGCAGGCGGGCAAGGACGCAAGCGGCCTGATCTCCATCGATCTTCACCACGAGGGCAATGACGTGTCGGTGAGCTTCACCGACGATGGCGCCGGGCTGAACCGCAAGCGCATCGTAGAACGCGCCGCGGCGTTGGGCCTGGTTGCAAAAGATCAGCATCTCGAAGACGACGAAGTCTTCGAACTGATCATGAAGCCGGGCTTCTCGACGGCCGAGCAGATTTCCGAACTGGCAGGCCGAGGCATCGGGATGGATGTCGTGCGTTCGGACGTCGCTGCACTTGGTGGCCGGATCGAAGTCCACAGCAAGCCGTCGGAAGGCGCCACCTTCAAGCTCGTGTTGCCTCTCACGACGGCTGTGACGCACGTGGTCATGCTCCGCGCCGGAACGACCTCCATCGGCGTTCCGTCCAACCTGGTCGAGCTCGTGCAGCGCGCCAACCTCGAAGAACTCGAAGCCGCCTACACGAGCCAACGTTTTTCTTTCGCTGGCGAGAGCGTGCCTTTCTATTGGGCGGGGGCCTTGCTCCAGAGCTCATCCCGCAGCGATCGGTTGCCCGGCAGAGCGAACACGGTGGTCATCGTCCGCAGTGCGGCGCAGCGAATCGCACTGCATGTCGACGAAGTGCTGGGCAACCAGGAAGTCGTGGTCAAGAATCTCGGCCCGCAGCTTTCCCGACTGCCTGGCGTGGCCGCCATCTCGGTGCTCGCGTCGGGCGCCGTGGCGCTGGTCTACAACCCGGTCGCGTTGGCGGCGGTCCATGGCGAAAGGGCTCGTCAGTTGCAGGCCACCGCCTTGAAATCGGTGCCCGCCTCCGCCGCGGACGGACGCACTGCGCAGATGTCGGGGCAGCCGGTGCCCGCTCAGGTCCCGCTGGTCCTGGTGGTCGACGATTCCATCACCGTGCGCCGCGTGACTCAGCGTCTGCTGCAGCGAGAAGGCTACCGCGTATCGTTGGCGGCCGATGGGCTCCAGGCACTCGAACGACTCCAGCAGGAGCGACCGGCGGTCGTCTTGTCAGACATCGAGATGCCGCGCATGGACGGCTTCGACCTGGCGCGCAACATCCGCGCCGATGCGGCGTTGGCCGACTTGCCCATCATCATGATCACGTCCCGCATCGCCGAGAAGCATCGCGACCATGCACGGGCGCTCGGCGTGAACCACTACCTCGGCAAACCGTATTCCGAAGACGAGTTACTGCGGCTGGTGCGCAGCTTCACGCTCGCCGAGGTGCCCGCTGCACTGGCGGCCTGATCGGGCAGGGCCTCATTTTCCGGCCGGCGGTCGGGCGGCCGCGTAGCGCTGCAAGGTGCGCTCGCGCGCCTCGGCGTGGTCCACCACGGGCTTCGGGTAGTTCTTGCCGAGTTCGATGCCGGCCGCCACGAGTTCGACCGGCTTGGCAGTCCAGGGCGCATGGATGGCGGCATTCGAGAGCTTGGCCAACTGCGGCAGATACCGGCGGATGAACTTGCCTTCCGGGTCGAAGCGCTCACTCTGCGTGACCGGATTGAAGATGCGGAAGTACGGCTGCGCGTCGCAACCGCTCGAGCTGGCCCATTGCCAGCCGCCGTTGTTCGACGAGAGCTCGAAATCGTTGAGGTGGATTTCGAAGTAGCGTTCACCGCGGCGCCAATCGAGTCCGAGGTCCTTGCAGAGAAAGCTCGCAACCACCATGCGCAAGCGGTTGTGCATGTAGCCCGACTGATTGATCTGTGCCATGGCGGCGTCGATCAGCGGGTAGCCGGTCTGGCCGTTGCACCAGGCCTCGAACAAGCCGTCGGCATGCTTGCCGTGGTGCCACTGGATCTTGTCGTATTCCGGGCGAAAGCTCTGTCGCTCCTTGCCGTCCGCCAAGCGCGGATGGTGGGCCAGGATCTGAAAATAGAAGTCCCTCCAGATCAATTCGCTCAACCACGTCGCCGCGCCCTGGCTGCCTTGCAAGGACAGCTGGTGCGCAACGCCCGCAAGCCGGCGGATCGACACGGTGCCGAAGCGCAGGTGCACGCTCATGTAGCTCGGGCCACGCACGGCGGGAAAATCCCGCGTCTCGTGATAGCGGTCGATCCGCGCAAAGAAGTCCTCGAACAAGGCCGCACCGCCCTGGCTGCCCGTCGGGATCTCGAGCTCGGCCAGGTTGGTTTTCTCGAACCCGAGGTCGGCCAGCGTCGGGACCGCCTTGCGGTACTCATCCGGCACGGGCGCCAGCGCATCGGCATAGCCCAGCGTCGGATAGGGCTTGAGAAAGAATGGGTCGACCTTCGAGAGCCAGGCCCGCTTGTACGGCGTGAAGACGCTGTAGGGCTGGGCCGCCTGGGTGAGCAGCTCGTCGCGGTCGAACACCGTCTGGTCCTTGAAGGTCTGGAAGCTGATGCCGGCGTTGGCGAGATCGCCGAACACGCGGGTGTCGCGCGCCATGGCGGCCGGTTCGTCGTCTCGGTTGGCAAACACCGCCTGCACCTCGAGCGCGCGGGCCAGCGCAGGGATTTCCTCGGCCGCCGCAGCGTGACGCACGATCAGGCTGCTGCCCAGCGTGCGAAGGCGTGCATCGATTTCGACCAGCGACTCACGGATGAACTCCACTCGGCGGTCGGCGCGGGGCAGTTCGTCGAGGATGTCCGTGTCGAAGACGAATACGCACAGGACCTGACGGCAGCTTCGAAGGGCGTGATAGAGCGCTGCGTTGTCGTCCAGGCGCAAGTCGCGACGCAGCCACATCAGGCCCTTGGGATAGGTTTTGTCGACGGCCAGTAAAATCGGAGGCATGGCTTCCGATTCTGCCCCGATGAACCTCACGCATCATTTCTTGATCGCGATGCCCGGGCTCACGGACGAATCCTTCAGCCGCAGCGTGATCTACCTCTGCGAGCACAGCGAACGCGGCGCACTGGGCTTGGTCATCAACAAGCCCAGCGACATCAACCTCAAGGTGCTGTTCGAGAAGATCGAGCTGCACCTGGCCAGCCCGGAGATCGGCAGCGCGCCGGTGTTCCAGGGTGGGCCGGTGCAGACCGAGCGTGGGTTCGTACTGCACGAAGCCATGGTGTCCGACTCGCAGAACCCGAACGAGTCGATCTACGCGTCGACCATGACGATCCCGGGCGGGCTCGAAATGACCACCTCCAAAGACGTGCTGGAGGCGCTCGCGACCGGCGGCGGACCGCGCAAGGTGCTGGTGTCGCTCGGTTACGCGGCCTGGGGCGAAGGCCAGCTGGAGTCCGAACTCGCCGAGAACAGCTGGCTGACGGTCGGCGCCGATCCGGCGGTGATCTTCGACACGCCGATCGAGCAGCGCTACGACAAGGCGCTCATGCTGCTCGGCCTCGAGGCCTGGACCTTGTCGCCCGACGCGGGCCACGCATGACCCTGGGCGCACCGAGCCCCGCTGCCATGCCCGATACCACAGCGTCCATGGCCATCGGAGGCGACGAGGTCCCTGCCGGGCTGCAGACTTTCCTTGCGTTCGACTTCGGCCAGAAACGCACCGGCGTCGCGACCGGCAACCGGCTGCTCCGAAGCGCCACGGCGCGCACGACGATCCGGGCCGAGGGCGACGCCCGGTTCGCCGGGGTCGAGTCGCACATCCGCGAATGGCAACCCGACGCCCTGGTGGTCGGCGTGCCGCTCCATCCCGACGGTGCTCCGCACGACAACACCCGCGCGGCCCTGCGCTTCGCACGCCAACTGCGCGGCCGTTTCGGGCTGCCCGTGTTCGAAGTGGACGAGCGCTACAGCACCACCGAGGCGCTCGCCTCGAAGCCGCGCGATGCCGATGCGGCTTCTGCCTGCATCATCCTGGAGCAATTCCTGAGGAGTCTTCCTTGAGCCCCGTGCCCGACGCCGAAACGCTCTACCTTGACCTGCTGGCCGGCGTGAAGTCCATGATGGGCGAGCACACGCGGCTGGTCGGCATCACCTCCGGCGGCGCCTGGCTGGTGGCCCGCATGCAGCAGGACCTCGGGCTCGGCGGCGCGCCGGGCATCATTTCATCGGCCATGCACCGGGACGATTTCGCACGCCGCGGCCTCGCTTCGAGCGTGCAGACGGCCCTGCCTTTCGACGTGAACGGCGCCGACGTGCTGCTGCTCGACGACGTGCTCTACACCGGCCGCACGATCCGCGCTGTGCTGAACGAGCTGTTCGACTTCGGGCGCCCCGCGCGGGTCCGGCTCGCCGTGCTGGTCGACCGCGGCGGGCGCGAACTGCCGGTTGCCGCGGACTTCGCGGCCACCCGGCTCGATCTTCCCGACACTCAATTGCTGGCCCTCGCGCGCGGCGACGACGGCGCGTTCAGCCTCAAGATCGAGGAGGCGCAATCCTGATGCTCTACAAGCGCAATCCGCAACTCAACAAGCATGGCGAGTTGATCCACCTGTTGTCGATCGGCGGCCTGCCGAAAGACATCGTGACGCACATCCTCGACACGGCGGCCAACTTTACGAGCGTGAGCGACCGGGAGGTCAAGAAGGTGCCCTTGCTGCGCGGCAAGAGCGTGTTCAACCTGTTCTTCGAGAACTCGACCCGCACCCGGACCACTTTCGAGATCGCCGCCAAGCGGCTGTCGGCCGATGTGATCAACCTGGACATTGCGCGGTCTTCTGCCACCAAGGGCGAATCGCTGCTCGACACGATCGCCAATCTGAGCGCGATGGCCGCCGATCTCTTCGTGGTGCGGCACAGCGAGTCGGGCGCCCCTTACCTGATCGCCCAGCACGTCGCGCCGCATGTGCACGTGGTCAATGCCGGCGACGGACGCCACGCGCATCCGACGCAAGGCCTGCTGGACATGTACACCATCCGGCACTACAAGAAAGACTTCAGCAACCTGTGCGTCGCCATCGTCGGCGACGTGCTGCATTCGCGCGTCGCGCGTTCCGACATCCACGGGCTCACCACGCTGGGTTGCGCAGAGGTGCGCGTGGTCGGCCCCAAAACGCTGGTGCCGGCGGACATGTCGCAGATGGGCGTGCGCGTCTGCCATTCGCTCGAAGAAGGAATCAGGGACTGCGACGTGATCATCATGCTGCGGCTGCAGAACGAACGCATGAGCGGCGCCTTGCTGCCGTCGTCGCAGGAGTTCTTCAAGACTTACGGGCTGACGCCTGACAAGTTGCGCCATGCCAAGCCCGATGCCATCGTGATGCACCCGGGCCCGATCAATCGCGGCGTCGAGATCGATTCCGCGGTGGTCGACGGCCGGCAGAGCGTGATCCTTCCGCAGGTGACCTTCGGCATAGCCGTGCGCATGGCGGTGATGAGCATCGTGGCCGGGAACGAAGCATGAGCACCCGAATCCTCATCCGCAATGGCCATGTGATCGACCCGGCGTCCGGCGTGGACGGCCTGCACGACGTCTCGATCGTCGACGGCAAGGTCCACGCCATCGGGCCGTCGAGCGACTTCGATGCCGACCGCACGCTCGACGCCACCGGCTGCCTGGTGGTGCCCGGGCTGGTCGACCTGGCGGCCCGCCTGCGTGAGCCCGGCTACGAGCATGAGCGCATGCTCGAAAGCGAACTCGCCGCCGCGGTCGCCGGGGGCGTGACCAGCCTGGTGTGCCCGCCCGACACCGATCCGGTGCTCGACGAGCCCGGCCTGGTCGAGATGCTCAAGTTTCGCGCCAAGAACCTCCAGCGGGCCCGCGTGTTTCCGCTGGGAGCGCTGACCCGCAGCCTGGCGGGCGAGATACTGACCGAGATGGCCGAGCTCAAGGAAGCCGGATGCATCGGCTTCGGGCAGGCCGACGTTCCGCTCGCCAACACGCAGGTTTTGCAGAGAGCGCTGCAGTATGCGAGCACCTTCGGCTACACGGTGTGGCTGCACCCGCAGGACCGCGATCTGGGCAGGGGCGTGGCCGCCAGCGGCCCGCTGGCCACGCGGCTGGGTCTGGCCGGCGTGCCGGTGGCTGCGGAGACGATCGCGATCTTCACCATCGTCGAGCTGATGCGTTCGACCGGCGCTCGGGTGCACCTGTGCCGGCTGTCGAGCGCGGCCGGCGTCGCCCTGGTGCGCGCCGCGAAAGCCGAAGGCCTGCCGCTGAGCTGCGATGTCAGCATCAATTCGCTGCTGCTCACCGACAACGACATCGGCTACTTCGACAGCCGGGCGCGGCTCGAGCCGCCGCTGCGCCAACAGCGCGACCGGGACGCGCTCTCGCAGGCGCTGGCCGACGGCACCATCGACGCGCTCGTGTCGGACCATACGCCCGTCGAACCGGACGCCAAGACTCTGCCCTTCGCCGAAAGCGAGCCGGGCGCCACCGGGCTCGAGCTGCTCCTGCCCCTGGCTCTGCGGTGGGGCCAGGACAGCGGCGCCGGCCGGTTGCGTGCGATCGAGGTCGTGACGTCAGCGCCCTCCGCCTTGCTGGACGTCGATGGTTTGGGCCGCCTGTCCGCCGGCAGCACGGCCGACCTGTGCATCGTCGATCCCGCAGTCGAATGGCAGGTCGAGCCCGACTCGCTCAGGAGCCAGGGCAAGCACACGCCCTTCGGCGGCTATGCGGTGCAGGGGCGGGCCCGTTTCACTCTGGTGGATGGCCGACTCGTTCACGGATGAGATAGGCGCAACCCATTGCAAACACTTTCGGCCTCCCTGAAACTGTTGCGGGCAGTGGCCCATGCGCTGCGCGGCTGGTGGACCATCCGCACCGAATTTCCGCGGCTCGAGCCGACCCAGCAGCACCAGCGGGTGCAGGAATGGGCCACCTGCATGTTGCAGGTGCTGGGCATCCGGCTGGTGGTCCAGGGCACACCGCCGCAAGAAGGTCCGATGCTGATCGTCAGCAATCACCTGTCGTGGCTCGACATCCTGGTCATTCACGCGGCGCGCCACGTACGCTTCGTTTCCAAATCGGGCGTGCGGGACTGGCCGTTGATCGGAGCCATGTCGACGGGAGCCGGCTCCCTTTACATCGAGCGCGAACGTCGCCGCGACGCCATGCGGGTGGTCCACCGAATGACCGAGGCGCTGCGCAACGGCGACCTCGTGGCCATCTTTCCCGAAGGCACGACCAGCGACGGAACCGGGCTCCTTCCGTTTCACGCCAACCTGCTGCAGGCGGCGATCTCGTCGGGCTCGCCCGTGCTGCCGGCGGCGTTGCGCTTCGCGGACGCGGCGACGGGCGAGACCAGTCTCGCGCCGCGCTACATCGATGACGACAACCTGGCGAGCTCGCTCTGGAACACGCTCAAGGCCCCGCCGCTCCTCGCGATCGTGCGCTTCGGCGAGCCGCAGTCGTCGTTGGGCCGCGATCGACGTGCCTGGGCACGCGAACTCCACGCCGACGTGCAGACGCTGCGGCGTGCCACACATTGAGCACGAAAAAAAACAGCGCCCGTGGGGGCGCTGTTGAAACGGCACGCGTACGCGCCGGGAGGAGGAAACTTGCGACCCGGAACTCATTCGAATCCCCGATCCATGAAGTCAATCTAGGTGCAGCGCGTGCGCCGACGTGCAAGAGAAGGCAATGCGACCGTGTGAGCATCTGCCTACACGGACTTTCCTCGCGCGCCAACCCCGCATCGGCAAGCTTGCCCACCCTGAGCCTTTGCTGCCTCGAATAAACTTTGCGGTCAAGTCCCCCAAAGCATGAATTTCGACCCGACGTCTACAGCCATCACACTGGATAACTGCGCCAGCGAACCCATTCACATTCCAGGTCTGGTCCAGCCGCACGGTGCGCTTGTCGCGTTGGATGCGCAGGGCCGTGTCACCCATGTCAGCGCCAATGCCCGCGCACTTCTGGGCAGCACGGTTCCGCAACCCGGCGATGCGCTGAACGCAATGCATCTCGCGGAAGATCCCGCGGTGCATGGGTTGCTCGACGCGCTTCTCGGTGCCCAGGCGACGTGGGACGATGGTCAGGCCGACCATGCAGAAGTGCGCCTGAACGGCTCCCTGTTCGACCTGATTGCGCATCGCTCGGCGGGGCAGATCTTCGCGGAGTTCGAACTCCGTTCCAAGGCGCCGGATGCCGTGGCCGATTTCGCCATGAAGGCGCATCGCGCCATGGACAAGCTCAAGCGCCAGAGCTCCATCGACGCCTTGCTGGTGCTCGCCGTCGGCGTGGTCCGCCAGGTGACCGGCTTCGATCGCGTGATGGCCTACCGGTTTCGTCACGACGACAGCGGCGACGTCGCCGCCGAGGACCGCAACGAGGCCCTCGAACCCTTCGTCGGGCGCCGCTACCCGGCCAGCGACATTCCGGCCCAGGCACGACGGCTCTACCTCATCAACACCCTTCGGCTGATTTCGGATGTGAGCGCCGCATCGGTGCCGCTGATGACAGCGCCCGCCGTGGAGCAGCCGCTCGACATGAGCCACTGCGTGCTGCGCAGCGTGTCGCCGATCCACATCGAATACCTCGGCAACATGGGCGTCCGTGCGTCGATGAGCGTGTCGATCGTGGTCAACGGGCGCCTGTGGGGCATGCTGGCCTGCCACCACCGCGCACCGTTGCAGGTTCCTTATTCCATTCGCATGGCGTGCGACGTGCTCGCCCAGGTGCTGGCCGCCAACGTGCAAAGCCTGCTCGACCGCGATCGCGTCCGGCGTGCCGAGAACGCGGCGGGACTGCGCGCCCGCCTGATCGAGGCGGTGCTGCATGCCGACGATCCCGTCCCGGTGCTGCATGCCATGTCGCCGCAGCTTGCCGACGCTTTCGACGCGCCCGTGGTGATCGTCGCGCAGCAGGCGCGTCTGCACGTCCACGGTGCGTTGGACCGCGACGCGGCCACCGCCGTCCTGCAATGGCTGAAGGACATCGAGCCCGCCGGCAATGCACTGGTCGACGTCAGTGCGGTCGATGATTGGCCGGCCGACCTGGCCGCACGCATGGCGCCCTGGTGCGGTCTCCTGGCACTGCGTTTCGACGAGCTGGCCGAAGGCTGGCTCGTCATGCTGCGCAAGGAACAGATCGAAACCGTGCTGTGGGGCGGCCAGCCGGAAAAGGTCTACGCCAATGGGCCCCTCGGACCCCGGCTGACGCCTCGCGGCTCGTTCGACGTCTGGAAGGAAACCGTGCGCGGCACCAGCGTGCCCTGGAGCCCGGAAGAGATCGAGCAGGCCGCCCAATTGCGAGACGAGTTGGTGCGCGCAGGGGCCGCCCGCCTCGCGGAGATGAACCGTGCGCGCAGTCACCTCTTGGCCATGCTCGGCCACGACCTGCGCGATCCGCTGCAATCGATCCGCATGGCGGCCAAGGTGCTCGAACTCGGCAGCGGCGACGGCGACAGCCGCCTCAGCCAACGCATCGAATCGTCCAGCAGCCGCATGGCGCGGCTGATCGGGCAGGTGCTTGACGCATCGCGCTTGCAACACGGCAGCCTGCAAATGAACAAGGTGCCGGTCGACGTGTCGAAGCTCCTGGCCGACGTGGTGGACGAATCCAGGACGGCCTACCCGGGCGTGGCGACGCAACTGGAGTCACCGGACAGTCTGCCGATGCACGCCGACCCCGATCGCATTGCCCAGCTGTTCAGCAACCTCATCAGCAATGCGCGCCACCACGGCACGCCGGGCGCGCCGGTGATCGTGCGCCTTTCGTCCGAAAACGGCGGCGCACAACTCGAAGTGCGCAACGAGGCGCCCGCCATTGCCGAAGACATCGTGCCGCATCTCTTCAACGCCTTTCGCCGCGGGCCGGTGCAGAACGCTCGCAACAAGGGCGGACTCGGGCTGGGGCTGCACATCGCCCAGGCCATCGTGGTGGGGCATGGCGGCGAAATCGCGTACCGGCATGAGGAGCCGCATGTGGTGTTCACGGTGCGGTTGCCGGTAGTACCCTCGACAGTCACTGCGTTTTGACTCGCAGCCCGCACGTTACGCGGCGAGCGGCTTCACGCTGGGTGCGGTGCCCCCTTCGAGGCGCTCGGGGTCGCGCCTGACGATCTCCCGCAACGGCTCGCTACCAGCCGATCTCGCTGCCGATCACCCATTCGTTATGCCAGGCGATTTCGAGCGGATCGGGTGTCGCCTGATTGTCGAAGGCGGCCGCGCTACCACCAGTGATCAACAGATTGCCATCGGTCATGAGGGTGGCTGCATGCAGGGTGCGTGAGAGTTGCATTTCACCCCAATTTCTCCAGCTGTTCGTTAGCGGGTCGTAGGCTTCGACGCTTTTCAAAGGCGTTGGAATCGTGGTGCGAAATCCATCGTTTGGAATCTGCTCCGTCCTGCCCTGAATATTCCCCCCAACTACGAGGACTTGGCTTGTCGTCATTAGGGTCGCCGAAAAGCCTATGCGTGCGGTGGTCAGGGCGCCTGCGGACGACCACGTGTTGGTCATGGGATCGAACAGCTCCGCCGCGGCTACTGTGCGCAAACCGCAGGCGCAGTAATGCGAGACTGTGCCCGTCAGCCCTCCAATGACGAGGACCTTGCCGTTTGGAAGCAAGGTGCTGGTGTGGCCAGTGCGCGAAATAGCAAGTGGCCCGACGGCGGTCCACTTTTGGCTCGAAGGGTCGAACACCTCGCTGTCGGGGATCGCTTCAGTATGGTTAAAACCGCCTGCGGCCAGCACCTTTCCATCAGACAGGAGAGTGAATGTTCCACCGTCCGCGTGAATCGAGGACGGGGCTGCAGTGGCATTCCACGTTCCTGTATTTGGTTCGTAGATTTGCGCCTCGCTTCCACTTGACGCAAGCACACGGCCGTCAAGAAGGGTGACGAATTGAAGAGGCGCGGACGCGGCCAGATTTGCGAACGATCCAGTGGGTGTAAACGCCTGAGATGCCGGGTCATACAGCTGCGTCTGGGCAACTGACCCAGCGATCAGAATCTTGCCGTTCGATGGCAGCAATGCCGCGGCCCGCAGCGCCGGGAAGGGAAGCGTTCCAGCCGCACGCCAAGAATTACTTGCCGGATCGTAGCGTTCAACAGAACGCACCGGGTTGGATGCCAGGTCGCTGCCTCCCATCGCAAGCACTGAGCTGTCTGGCATCGCAATCAGCGTGTGGTTCGCGCGCGGCGTAAGCATGGGTGCGGCCTCATGGAAAGCGCCTCGTTGGGCTGGGCCGCACGCAATCTTCACGCTGGTGACGTTTGCCGTGCTGACAACACCCTCCGAAAACATCGCTGAGCACGACTGCGTGGATGGCACGGATGAAACCGACACGCGATAGCTATCCCCTTCGTTGAGCCGCCGGTCGAAGCTGAACTGTCCGTTGGCAGAAAGCGTAAGGAGATCGCCTCCGTTGTTGCCCAATATGACCGGCCCTGCGTTGACAATGCCAGTGATCGAGCCGCCAACCGCGAATTTTTGCGTCGGAGCACCGCCAGTGCCAATACCCGTACCCACGGGCAAAGCACTGCCACCTCCGCCACCTCCCCCTCCGCAGCCCGCCAAGACAGTCATCAGCGCCAGGGCGCCGACGGCGCTGGCAAACACGGTCGTTCCTTCAAACTGCATTCTTACTTCCCACATGGCGTCCCCGCCACGCCCTCGCGCCCACCGCATGGTGTTGCCCCATGGAACGCGGATGCTTAAATCAGCTGCAGCTCGGCAAGTCCCGTGCCCCAGCACTATCGCCAGCATGTGCTGGCCACCGGATGGTACGCCTCGAGTCGGCGCGAACTAAAGAAAGGCCCGCCACGGGGGAACGTGCGGGCTCGCGACCTTCGCTAAGTGTCGTTGCTTGACGCCGTGGTGCCCTCGACAGGAATCGAACCTGTATCTGAGTCTTAGGAGGACCCCGTTCTATCCATTGAACTACGAGGACGGAAGGCGGGGATGACTTTACCAGTTCGTCAGTCGTACTTGAGGGTGTAGATCAGGTCGAGACCGCTTTGCTGGCCGGCCTGGCCGCGCAGGGTCAGGCGACGGGTCAGGTCGTAGAAGATGAAGAGCGTGCCGAGCGTGCCCGAGAGGCTGCGTTCGTAGGTGAGGTACACGTCTTTCGAGACGCGCTTGCCGACCGTCAAGGCCGATTCACGCACGTCGCCGCCGCTGCCGGGCCCCTTGAAGCCGATCTCGTCGAGGCCGAATCGGCTGGCGAGCCCGCCGCCCGAGTTGCCTTTGGTGAGGCCGCCGATGATCGCGAGCGCGGCCTGCTGGAGCACGGCGGATTCGGCGCCGCCGGCGGCTGACGAACGGCCGAGCACGACCCACGACAGCGTTTCGGCATCCGGCAGCGCCGGTTCGGAATAGAGCTTGACGCGCGGCGACTGAGCCGTGCCGGTGATCTGCACGCCGGCGCGCTGCGTGATGTTGGGCCGAATCGCCAGGATGTCCAGCGACGGGTTGTCGAACGGGCCGTTGAAGCGGGCCAGGCCGGTTTCGACATCGAGTTCCTGGCCGTAGGCGCGGTAACGGCCTTTCACGGTGCGCACCTCGCCGGTGATGCGCGGCGGCGCGGTCAGCGACGTGCTGCGGATGTCCAGCTTGCCTTCGAGTCGCGTGGTGATGCCGCGGCCCTGCACCGCGAAGTCGTTGCCGAGGTCGAACTCCACGGCGACGTCCGGCGGCTTGGCCGTCTGTGCCTTGGCGGCCTGGGCCTCGTTGCGCGCGACCTGCTGCTGCGCCTTGGCGCGGGCTTCGCGGTCGATGGCGGCCGAGCGCACGACCACGTCGCTGCCCAGGCTCGGCGCGCTCTCTTCGGGCAGGATGATCACGGCGCGGTCGACCTTCAGGCCGCCGCGCACCTTGATCTGGCCGTCGTCCAGTTGCGCCTGGATGTCGCCCGACAGCGTCATCTGGCGGTCGCTGCGGACCAGTGCGCGCAGCGACCGCACCTGGGCCTGCAGCGCCATGCGAATGCCGGTGCCCGCGCCCTGTGCGGGTTGTGCGCCCCAGCTCACGTCGCCGCGCACAGACAGCGAGCCGCCGCCCGCCGCAGCCTGGCTGGACGCCGTACTCACATTGCCGCTCTGGCCGGCAATGCGGGCGTTGCTGCCGGGGCCGCCTTGCAGGGTGAACTCGTTGATTTGCAGCCGGTTGCCCGTCATGGAGGCCCTCAAGCGGCCGTCGCGCAGGTCGAGCCCTTCGACGAAAGCGCGCAGCGCCAGCTTGTCGGCACTGAGGCTGCCGTTCCAGCGCGGGTCGGTGCGGCTGCCCGACAGCGCAGCATCGGCTTCGAGCGTGCCGGCGATCCGCCAGCCCGGCGGCGCCAGCATGGACCACACGCCGAGTTGCGGGAGCCGCGCCGTCACCTTGCCGTCGAGCGGCGCGTCGTCCGCCCACTGCCAGCCGTCGGCGCGCTGTTGCAGACGCGTGCCGAGTTCGGCGCGAACCTGGCCGGCGCGTTCGCTGTCCCACACGAGGTTGGCACGCACGCCATCGCCTTCGGCATCGATGCGCAGCTCGGCCTGGCGCAGACCCGCCGGCGTGCTCGGGCCTTCGGCGCCGGCGTTCATGGTGCGCTCGCTCTCGGTGCCGGTTCCGGTGCTGGTGATGCGCGTGACCAGGGCCGCTTCGCCGGCCTGAACGCGAATGTCGCCGCTCTGGCGGGCCAGCCGCACGCGGGCGCGCAGCGTGTCGCCGACGTCGATGTCCCATGCGCCGTTGAAGAGCAGATCGCCGGTGACGCCGACTTCGGACAGCGCCGAATTCCCGCCCGCGGCTTCGGCCCAGGCCATGGGCAGGCCTTCGAGGCGGCCCTTGGACTGCAGACGGAAGGCGCGGTTGGGCGGGATGCCGCTCTGACTGAAGGAGATCGGCTCCCAGTCGATGCGCACGGTGCCGGGCGCCGGCCCGCGCAGCGTGGCGCTCGACGCCGAGGCCTGCACGTCCATGCGAGCGCCGTCGGCGCGCACGGTGGCGGTCACGGGCTGGCCGAGCTCCACGGTCCACGGCGCCTTGGCCTTGGCATTGCCGGCTGCCCGCAACTGGGCCTGGGTGTTGTCCTGCGCCTGGACGCGCAGGCTTTCGATGGTGGCACGCCACTGCTTCGCGCGAGCCAGGCCGCCGCTGGCGCGCGTGTCGAGGTCGATGGTCTGCGTGCCGGTGCGCGCCTGGCCCTTGAGCGAGAGCGTCGCTTGCGCCAGGCTGCCGTCGAGCTCGGCCTTCAGGTCGCGCAGGCTCACGGCGGTGGCCGGGCCCTTGTCGGGCGGCGGCAGGCGCACGTCGAAGCGCGGCGTCGAGAGGCTGGCCTTGAGCGTCGGTTCGGTCACGCCGCGTGCAGCGGGCTGGTCGGCGTTCTGCAGCCGCCGTTGCACGGCCTGCCAGCCGCCTTGCCACTTCGCGTCGAGCCGCGCGTCGCCTTGCATCGTCGCGCCTGCGAATGCTTTCGAGAGACCGGGCAGGCGTTCGACCCAGCGCTGCAGCTCGCTCGCGTTGTCGATGCGCAGGTTGATGTCGCCGCCGCCGGTCGTGGGAGCGATGCGGCCTTGCAGTTGCGCATTCGCTCCCGGCAACACCAGCTTGACGTTGCCGTTGCCGCCCTGGTCGGCCACGCGCAGCTGCAGCTTGCCTTCGATGCTGGCCCCTTCGGCTTCGACGCGCAGCGTGTTCAGGTCGAGCACCTGGTTCTGCCAACGTCCGCTGGCCAGCACCCGGTCCAAGCCCAGGCCCTCGAGCGCGGTGGCGCCAGCAGCGCCGCCCTGGGCACGCAGGGCCAGATCGAAATCCAGCGCATCGCCTTGCTGCTCGGCCTTCAACGTGCCGCTGATGGGGGCGCCGGCCAGCTGGGTGTGCAGTTGGCCAGGCCGCACGCCGGTGACGGTGGCTTCGGCCTGCCAGGGGGAAGGCGCCGGGCTCCACTGGCCCTGGGCCTCGATGCGCCCACCGCCAGCGCGCACGGTGGCTGACGGCAGCGTCACCGTGGTGCCGTCGTAGCTGCCGCGCGCCTCGATCCGCTCGACCGGCACCTTGCCTGTGTCCCAGGGGCCGGGGAGTGCATTGCGGATGTCGACGCTGGCCTGCCAGGTGGTGCCGGCGATGCTGCCGCTCGCGCCCGCCGGATCGGGGCCGACTTCGATGTGGCCGCTCAACTGCGTCTGCGGTGCGTCGGGCAGCAGGCGCGCGACGTCGAGGTTCTCGAGGTCGACCTTGGCGTCGACCACGGGCTGCGGGTTCCACGGCGCGAGGGTGGCCTGCACGTCGGCCTTCATGGGTGCTTCGGCGCTGGCTTCGGCGGGCTTCACGTGCGCATCGATCTTGAGGCGGGCGTCGGCGCCGGCCAACTGGCCCTGCACCGTCGCGTCGGCCAGCACATCCATTGCACGGCCTTCGGTCAGCGGCGCGCGCACGCTGCCGTTCAGCCGGGCATCGATGGCCATCGGTGCCGGCCCCTGCAGCTTGACGTTGGCGCTGTAGTGGCCGTCGGCCACGTCCACACCCTGCACGTCGAGCAGATGATGATCGTCGGTATAGCGGTAGCGACCGGCGAGCGCCTTGGCCTCGATCGGCGGTGGGCCGGCCCACCTCAGCACGTCGACGCTGAACGGCACATCGACATCGACGGGCAGCGCAATGCCTTCGAGCGGCTTGAGCGGCTCCTTGGGCGGCGGCTCGGCGGGCGTGCGCGGCTCGAGCAGCACCTGGTCGGCGTGCACTTCCCCCAGCCGAACCTTGCGCTGGAGCAGGGGCGCGAGTTGCCAGCCGATGCGCGCGCCGTGCACTTCTACGGCCAGCGTGTCGGTCTGGTAACGCAGCCAGCCGATCTTGCCGCCGGTGCGCAGCGACCCGGACACATCGCGGCTTTCGAGCGACTGGCCGGCCGGCATGAATCGCGCCGCCTGGGCGAGCGCGACGGCCAGCGATTGGTTCGAGCCGATCCACCACCACGCCCCGCCGAGCAGCACCGCGATCATCAGCACCAGTGCAGCGAAGCTCCAACCCAGCGCCCGCAGTGCGCGACGGCCCCGTGAGCGTCGCGGCGTCGCGGGCGGAGGATGGGCAGGCGTCGCTTCGGCGGGCGTCGTCGGCTCCGTCATCAGAACGTGAATCCCAGCCGGAGATGAAGTCTGAGCTTCTTGGGCTCGACGCCGTAGGCCACGTCGGCCTGCACCGGGCCGATCGGGCTTCGCCATCGCACGCCGACGCCCATGCCGACCTTGGCACTCAGTTCGGCGGGCTTGTCGGCGACGGCACCGGCGTCGACGAAGACCACGCTCTCGAAGTCGGTCAGCTTGCCCTTGTAGACGTAGGGGCGCTGCCATTCGACGCTGGCGACGGCGAGGTACCGGCCGGCGACGATCTGTCCGTCCGGCCGCACGGTTCCGATCTGGCGATAGCTGTAGCCGCGCACGGTGGTGTCGCCGCCGGTCAGGAAGAGCAGGGTGGCCGGGACCTGGGCGCTGTCCTTCACGAACACCGCCGCGCCTTCGGCGCGCAACTGCAGCCGGCTCTGGCGCGCCTGGGTGCTGTCGTCGCCAGACACCGTGCCGAGCGGCACGATGCCCAGCCAGCGCGCATCGACGCGCGTGAAGGGCGCGCGCTCGCCGGTCAGCGTCTGGCCCAGCCCCAGTTCGAGGCCCAGGCCCTGCCCCTTGCTCGGAAAGCTCGCGTCGTCGAAGTAGCGCCCGGTCCAGCTCCAGTTCACGCTGACGGCCGAGGCGGAGGGCGGCGCCGCGTCTCCCTGGTAGTCGGCGTAGTCGTACTGCAGGTAGTAGCTGCGATCGATGTGGCCGGCGCTCTTGCTGCGCCCGCCGCGCAACCGTCCGCTGTTGACGTCGTAGCTGCCGGTGGTTTCCTTCTTGAGCAGGCCGGAGCCGAACCAGCGCCATCCGCTGTCGTCCGGGATGTCGTTCCACTCGGTGCCCAGCGACTGCGTCTCGCGGTCGATCGAAAGCTTCGAGACGGCCCGCCATCCGAGCAGCGGCATCTGGTTGTGGATGTGGTCGACCGAGACGCGCGGTCCGCTGTCGGTCGTGAAGCCTGCACCCAGGACGACCTTCTGGTAGGGCGCCTCACGCACTTGCGCGATCACCGGGGCCGCCAGCGGGTCGGTGCCGTCGGTGTCGAGGGTCAGGAACACGGAGTCGTAGTAGCCGCTGCTCGCCAGGCGCTGCTGCGCATCGAGCAAGGTCTGCTGGTCGTAGTCGGCGCCGAACGGGACCTGCGCGATCCGGCGCGCGCCGTCCGGGTCGTAGCGTTCGCTGCCGCGCACCTGGAGCGCGCCGAACCGGAAGAGCGGGCCCGACTTGTACGTGACGGCGAGCGCGGCCTCGCTGCGGTCGGCGTCGATGGTCGCAGTGCTTTTTTCGATGTTGCCGGTGGGATAGCGCTTGGCGGTCAGCCGGCGCAGGCCGATGTTCTTCGCGGCGTCCCAGCCGGATTGGGTGAAGGGCTGACCGGCGCGCAGCGGCCAATCGGTGCGGATGCCATCGCGCTGCGCCTCGGCCGGCGGGTCGGTCGCTGCCGGACCCTCGAAGCCGATCTGCACATTGCTGACCTTCGTCTGTTCGCCCGGCTGCACGTCGATCGTGACGAGTCTCGTCGCCTTGGCGGTCGGCGTGTCTTTCAGTTCGAGCTTGAGCGTGGGCGTGAAGTAGCCCTGGGTGTTGAGCAACTCGCGCGCGTTGGCCTCCGCGGCCACCATGAGGCGCGAGATCTCGGCGGCGCCGAGTTCGTCGAGTTGCTTGTAGCGCTGGATTTCCAGGTTGCGCGAGAGGTAGTCGCGCACCGAATCGGGCGCACGCACATCCACCTCGAACGCAGGGCGCTTCGCGGACGATTGGCTTCCTGCGACCGGGCTGGATTCGGTGGCCTCCGCCGGTTCACTCTTCGGCAGAAGGCTGCACCCTTGCACGCAGAGCAGGACGCCGCAAAACAGGAGCGCCGGCCACGAGGCCGGCGCAAGAGGGACCACCCTGAACATCAGATCATTCTGACATCGATCAGAAAGACCCCTTGTAGGCGAAGCAGCAATCGACGACGCACTCCGACTGCGCCGGAGCGGACAGCCGGACTCAGTTGCGCCCGGTCACCTTCTTGGCGATCGACCAGACCACCGGCGGCGTCATCAGCCGCGCCACGGCCTTGATGCGGTCGGTGCGATGTGTGCGCATGAAGACCGAGGCCGATTCGTCTCCGTGCTGCTTGCCGGCGAGCGGGCTCGTGTAGAAATAGGCGGCGACCGAGCGGCGCGGGCGTCCGTCCGGCGTCTGCAGCGGCTGCGTGTGACCGTGGTAGCTCTCGGGGCCGTGCGGCAGGAGGATGGTGCGGCCGAACTCGGGCTGCACCATGGCGACGCAACGGTCCTTTTTCTTGTCCCACAGCTCGAGCGCCGAACCCCATTCGGGTTGCCACCCCTTGTTGAGGTAGGTGATGAACACCATTTCGTTCTTCAGCCCCAAGTGCCGATGACGATTGAAGTCGCGGTGCACGGCAAAGGTCGCGCCCTGGCGGCTCTCATGCAGGCCGCCGCCGAAGAGCTTGGGGTCCGGGAGCAGATAGGGCGTGCCGGTGATGCGCGACAGCCACTCGGTGAACCAGCCGGAGTTCAGGATGTTGAAGTAGATCTGCGAGGCCGGCCCGAGCGAGGCGCCGAGGACCGAACGGCGGGTGGATTCGTAGCGGGTCTTGATGTCCGACCAGCCCTGGCCGTTCACCGCGTCGAATTCCTCTGCCACGAGATCGAGCAGCGCAGGATTGAAGATGCCGTCGAGAACGAGGTGGGGAAAGGGCGACGCCGCCAGCAGTTGCTCTCGCAGCTGCTCGCATCGGGCGGGTTCGAACAGGGAGTGGTCGACCAGTTCGTCCATCACCAATCGCACGCCGCGAATGCTGATGTGATCCGGTTCCTGAAGCAGTGCGCTGGGAGTCACTGCTTCGAGGGGTTGCTCGTGGATCGGGGGGTCTTCAGTGAATGAAAGCAACGCGGACATGACGACAACCTCCGGCGGATCCTTCGCTCGGCGAGCGTTTTTGAATCCTTAGGTGTTAACTGTAACGTCCGTGTCAGAATTTGTTGCATTGTGCTGCGTGATATTTCTCACGAAAACAAAGCGGCACGTCGAAACCGAAGCAATAAGCCGAAAGAGTTACTTCGACAGCAGCCTCATGGCTTCTTCGAGCCCCTTCAACGTGAGTGGGAACATCCGGTGCGACACCAGTTGCTGCATCACTGCGATGCTCTGGCGGTACTGCCACACGCCTTGGGGTTCGGGGTTGATCCAGGCGAACTTGGGAAACGCGTGCGTGAGCCTCTGCATCCACTCGGCCCCCGGCTCCTCGTTGTTGTATTCGACACTGCCGCCCGGCTGAAGGATTTCATAGGGGCTCATGGTGGCGTCGCCGACGAAGATGAGCTTGTAGTCCTTGTTGTACTTGCGGATGACATCCCAGGTCGCGAACTTCTCGGAGAAACGGCGCCGGTTGTTCTTCCACATGAAGTCATAGACGCAGTTGTGGAAGTAGTAGAACTCCAGGTGCTTGAACTCGGTCTTGACTGCCGAGAACAGTTCTTCCACGCGCTGGATGTGCTCGTCCATCGTGCCGCCGACGTCCATCAGCAGCAGCACCTTCACGTTGTTGTGGCGTTCCGGGCGCATCTTGATGTCGAGGTAACCGGCGTTGGCCGCGGTCGACTGGATGGTGTGATCGAGGTCGAGCTCGTCCTCGTGGCCTTCGCGTGCGAATCGGCGCAGCCGTCGCAGGGCCATCTTGATGTTGCGCGTGCCGAGTTCCTGGCTGTCGTCGTAGTCCTTGTAGGCGCGCTGGTCCCACACCTTCACGGCGCTCTTGTTCTTGCCGGCGCCGCCGATGCGAATGCCTTGCGGGTTGTAGCCGCCGTGCCCGAAGGGCGAGGTGCCTCCCGTGCCGATCCATTTGTTGCCGCCTTCGTGGCGCTCCTTCTGCTCCTCGAAGCGCTTCTTGAGCGTTTCCATGAGCTCGTCCCAGCCCATCTTCTCGATCTTGGCCTTTTCTTCGGCGGTGAACTCGCGCTCCAGCGTCTTGCGCAACCAGTCGAGCGGCACTTCCTGGGTGAAGTCGGCCAGCATTTCCACGCCCTTGAAATAGGCGGCGAAGGCGCGGTCGAACTTGTCGTAGTGCTTTTCGTCCTTGACCAGTGCTGTGCGGGACAGGTAGTAGAAGTCGTCGAGCCCGAAGGCGTCATCCGAGTTCGGCCCGACCACGTCGGCCTGGAGCGCCTCGAGCAGCGTGAGGTATTCCTTGACCGACACGGGGAGCTTGGCCGAACGCAATGTGTAGAAGAAATCGATCAGCATGGCGGGTCATTCCTTGCGAGGCCGGGGCTTGTCGAGCAGATAGAGCAGGTGGGCGCGGGTCTCGGGCCACTCGCCCGAGCGCAGGCTGTACATCACGGTGTCGCGGATCGTGCCGTCACGGCGCATGGCGTGGCCGCGGATCACGCCGTCCTTGCGGGCCCCGAGCCGCTCGATCGCGCGCTGCGACGCATGGTTGAAATTATCCGTGCGCCATCCGACCACGTGGCAGCCGAGGGTATCGAACGCATGCGCCAGCATCAGCAGCTTGCAGGTGGTGTTGACGTGCGTGCGCTGGCAGCGCGCGGCATACCAGGTGTAGCCGATCTCGACGCGCTTCAGGGCGGGCACGATGTCATGAAAGCTCGTGCTGCCCAGCACCGTGCCGGTGGCTTCGTCGGTCACTGCAAAGGCGAAGCGGTGGCCTTCCTCGCGCATCGTCAATGCAGCTTCGATGTAGCCGCGCGTGTCCTGCGGCTCGGGCACCGAGGTCACGCGCAGTCGCCAGAGTTCACCATCGGCTGCGGCTGCGCGCAGGCCGTCTTCATGGTCGAGGGTCAGAGGCACCAGCGCGACACCGCGCGAGGACAGCATGACGGGTGCGACGAACGCCAAATCAACTCCTCGGATCACCGTATCTGCGCCGGTACCAGGCGCGTGCGATCTGCAGGCCGCCGCCGCCACCCAGGCCGATCAGCACAATGCCGAACATCTCCTTGCCGCCGTAGCCCGGGCCCGCGAAGGCGTCGAAACCCAGCAGCAGTCCGAGCCAGCGACCGAACAGCGCGCCGACGACGAACAAGACCGCCTGGGTGACACCCAGCATCAGCAACTGGCTGGTCGGCGGTGCCTTCATTGCTGCCCCCACGCTCGGCACTGCGTGTCCTCGCTGCCGCCCAAGGGGGCGCGCGCTTGCTTGGGGCGGCCCGGCGCGGCGCGCATGCTCATCGGTTGTTGCGCTGCATGAAGACGAGCTTCTCGAAGAGCGTCACGTCCTGTTCGTTCTTGAGGAGCGCGCCCACCAGCGGCGGTACGGCGACCTTGCTGTCTTTGCTGTGCAGCGCCTCGATCGGGATGTCTTCCGCCACGAGCAGCTTGAGCCAGTCCAGCAGTTCCGAGGTCGAAGGCTTCTTCTTGAGGCCGGGCAGATTGCGCACGTCGTAGAAGGTCTTCATGGCCGCCGCCAGCAGGTCTTGCTTGAGCGTGGGGAAGTGCACTGCGACGATGCTCTTCATGGTGTCCGCGTCGGGAAACTTGATGTAGTGGAAGAAGCAGCGGCGCAGAAACGCGTCGGGCAGTTCCTTCTCGTTGTTCGACGTGATGAAAACCAACGGCCGATGCTTGGCGCGGATCAGCTCGTGCGTTTCATAGCAGTAGAACTCCATGCGATCGATCTCGCGCAGCAGGTCGTTCGGGAATTCGATGTCGGCCTTGTCGATCTCGTCGATGAGGAGCGCCACCGGCTCATCGGCGGTGAAGGCCTGCCAAAGAACGCCCCGCACGATGTAGTTGTGGATGTCCTTCACGCGCGCGTCGCCCAGTTGCGAATCGCGCAGGCGGCTGACGGCGTCGTATTCGTACAGGCCCTGCTGGGCCTTGGTGGTCGACTTGATGTGCCATTGCAGGAGCGGGAGTTCGAGGGCTTGCGCCACCTCTTCCGCCAGCATCGTCTTGCCGGTGCCTGGCTCGCCCTTGACGAGCAGTGGACGCTTGAGCGTGATGGCGGCATTCACCGCGAGCATCAGGTCCTGGGTGGCAACGTAATTGTCTGAGCCCTTGAATTTCATGAGTGGCATGGAGCAGGTTGAATGAAACCGGACATGCGGCAGAGCGCTTTGCGCGGTCCGCCGATCGCGCCGCGCCGGGGCGCCGAGAGCCGCCGCATATAATCAAAAGTTGATTTGGAAACCAGTAGCTCTTCGGGATTGTGCGCGCAAAATGAACAAGTTGTTGACCACGATGTTTGCCTTCGCTGTCGCTTGCGTGACGGTCGCGGCTCAGGCCCAGACCATTCAGGGCAACGCCGAAAACGGCAGCAAGAAGATCGCGATGTGCATGGGTTGCCACGGCATCATCGGCTATCAGGCCAGCTTCCCTGAAATCTACAAGGTCCCCAAGATCGCCGGGCAAAGCGCTTCCTACATCAGCGCCGCCTTGACGGCGTACAAGGGAGGCGACCGCAAGCACCCCACCATGCGCGCCATCGCCGATTCACTGAGCGAGCAGGACATCGCGGATCTTGCCGCCTACTACAGCACACTCGGCGCCAAGGAAGGCGATGCACCGCCCGCCACCGTCAAGGCGCCCAGCGAGGCCGTTCAGGCATTGATCTCGCGCGACAAGGAAAACGCCTGCACCAAGTGCCACGGCGCCAACTTCAATACCCCGAACGACGGCACCGTGCCCAAGCTGGCCGGTCAATATTCCGATTACCTCTTCGTGGCACTCAAGTCGTACAAGATCGACAAGGGCGCGCAGATCGGCCGGTCCAACGCGGTCATGAGCGGCCAGGCCAAGCGCTACAGCAATGCCGAACTCAAGGAACTGGCGAGCTATATCGGGTCGCTGCCCGGTGAAGTGAAGACGGTGCCCGAATCGCGCTTCCACGACAAGTAGCCTTCGGGCTCTCCGTTAAAAAGGCCCGCATCGATCGATGCGGGCCTTTTCGTTTCTGCGTCGCCAGCGGCCTCAGACGTCGAAGAACACCGTCTCGGCGGCGCCTTGCATGTGAATGTCGAAGCGGTAGGTGACGGCGCCGCCCACCACGCTGCGTTCGGCGACCAGGGTCTTGCGCCTTTCGGCCGGCACGCTCTGGAGCACGGCGTCCTTCGCGTTCGCTTCGGTCTCGTCGCTGAAGTAGATGCGCGTGAACGCGTGCAGCAGCATGCCGCGCATCAGCACGATGACATTGATGTGCGGCGCCGAGCCTTCGGCTTCGGCGCCGGGCTTCACGGTATGGAACACGAAGCGGTTCTGAGCATCCGTTCCGGTGCCGGTGCGACCGAAGGCACGAAAGCCGATCTCGTTGGCTTCGTCGACCGACTGCGGGTAGGCGCCCGTGCCGTCGGGCTGGCTGATCTCGACCAGCGCGTCGTTGATGGGGTTGCCGTCGCCGTCGATCACGCGGCCTTCGAGACGGATGCGTTCGCCGCGCGCGCCGTCGAGCGCCACGGTGGCGTCGAAGGGCTGGTCGAAGGGGTAGCCGTATTGCGTGGCCGTGAGGCCGTAAGCGAAGTAGGGGCCGACTGTCTGCGAAGGCGTCTGGCCGAAGTTGGTTTCGAGTGCACTCATCATGATCGTCGGGTCTCCTCAGCGGTTTTCGAAAGGCGTTTCATCGGGGCCGCGCAGCACGATGTCGAACACGTAGCCGAGCGCGAAACCTTCTTCGGTCACGTCGAGACTGAAGTCCGACACCAGCCGGTCGCGCACGTGTTCGGGCGTGCCGGTGATCATCGGGTCGTACTGGAGCAGCGGATCGCCGGGGAAATACATCTGCGTCACCAGCCGGCTCGCAAAGCAATCGCCGAAGAGCGACAGGTGGATGTGTTGCGGCCGCCATGCGTTGGGATGGTTGCCCCACGGGTAGGCGCCCGGCTTGATGGTGAGGAAGCGGTAGCGGCCCTCGTTGTCGGTGAGGCATCGGCCGGCACCCAGGAAGTTGGGGTCGAGCGGCGCATCGTGCTGGTCGACCTTGTGCACGTATCGGCCCGAGGCATTGGCCTGCCACAACTCGACCAGCGTGTTGCGCACCGGGCGGCGGCGGTCGTCGAGCACCTGTCCGGTGAGGATCATGCGTTCGCCCAGCGGCTCGCCATTGCGGCAGGCATTGCGCGTGAGGTCGTGGTCGAGTTCGCCGATGCGGTCGTGCCCGTACACCGGCTGGCGCAGTTCGCCGAGCGATGCCTTGAGCGGAATCAGCGGCTTCTGCGGCCCGCGCTTGACCGTCGACTTGTAGCCTGGGTAGACATAGGACGGCTGGCTGGGCCAGTCGCGCGGCGTGACGGACGGCAGCGCCGCGCCGGGGGAAGCGGGTGTGGGCATTCGGGGGTCTCCGGTTCTTGACGAAAGCGCCATCCTATTCATGCGAAACGATGATGTAAATTGACCAATCCTGGACTTTGCATAACCAAGAGTAATTGATGACGGGGCCTTCCGACGACTTCATCCGCGCCGTTCAGCTGCGCCACCTGCGCTGCCTGGTGGCGGTGGCGCAGGAAAGGCATCTGGCGCGCGCAGCCGAACGCCTGGCGCTGAGCCAGCCGGCGGTTTCCAAGACGCTGGCGGAGCTCGAAGCGTTGTCGGGCGCCCGGCTGGTGGAGCGCGGAACCGCCGGTCGCCGTGGCATCCAGGGCCTGACCGCCAGCGGCGAGCAACTGCTCGCGCACGCACTCAGGGTGCTCGAAGCGCTCGACGCGAGCGCACTGGCCTTGGCGCCGGGCTCGGGCGATCGCGTCGAACGGCTTCGCATCGGCGCCCTGCCGAGCGTGGCGCCCTCATTGCTGCCGGCGGCGCTGGCAGCGCTTCGGGAGCGGCTCCCTTCGTTGCAGGTGCAGCTGCAGACCGGCGACAACGCGCGGCTGCTCGACGCCCTGCGCGCCGGCGAACTCGATCTGGTCGCAGGGCGCATGAGCGACCCGAAACTCATGGCCGGGCTGACCTTCGAACTGCTCTACACCGAGCCGCTGGCCATCGTCGCGCGTGCCGGCCATCCGCTCGCGGGGGGCTCGCCCTCCGCGCAAGACGTGCTGCGCCATCCATTGGTGATCTATGGCGAAGGCACCAGCCCGCGCCACAACACCGAGAGCTTTCTGTCGGGGCTGGGCCTGCGGCTGCCGGCGCACGTCACGCAGACGCTCGACCTGTCGGTGGCGCGTGCGCTGCTCATCCGCTCGGATGCGATCTGGTTCACGCCCCTGGGTGCCGCACGCGACGACCTCGATCGCGGTTTGCTCGTGCGGTTGGCCATCGACACCGCCGGCACCGAAGAACCCGTCGGCCTGCTGCTGCGCAGCGATGCAGAAGCTTCGAGCGCGCGGCAAGCGCTGGTCGCGCTGCTGCGCCAGGGCTCGGCCGAGCGGACTCAGTCGCGCGTGGCGCGGCGCTGAACGCAGGCCACGTAGGCATCGCCGTCGGGAGCGCGACCGGCGCGCTGGCTTTCCCACATCATCTGGCCGAGGCATTCCATCGCCTCGTGGTGCGCGTCGAGCAGCGAGTCGCGCCGCGCTGCAAGAAGCTCCACCGCCTGCCGGATGCCGCGCGGCTGGTCGATCGAGCATTGCTCGCTGATCGACAGGTGCATCGAAAGATGCAGAAACGGGTTTTCGCGCCCGTCGCTGCCGTCGTAGGCGCGCTGCACCGCGGCCTCGGCATCGCGCAGGTCGTCGTGGTATTCGGGGTGCTCGTCGATCCAGCGGCTGGCGATGATTTCGAGCGCCTCCATGGGCTGCCCCTGCCGGCTCTTGGCAAACACGCTGCAGAAGAAGCGACGGACTTCTTCCTGGGATGGATTGAACATGGAACGAGATTAGCACCGCCCCTGCGGCCCGTTGAGGCAGCATGGGGCTTTAGGGCCGGGGCGCTCGAACGCGCTTGCCGTGGCCCGGTCGCCATCGAACTGGATGCCCATGCGAAACATCAATGAACACACCATCACCGCCGCGGTGCTCGACCGCCTCTCCGATTGCGGCGATCCGAGGCTGAAGGAGATCCTGTCGTCGCTCGTGCGCCACCTGCACGACTTCGCGCGGGAGGTGAAGCTCACCGAAGCCGAATGGATGGCCGGCATCGACTACCTCACGGCCACCGGGCAGAAGTGCGACGGCAAGCGGCAGGAATTCATCCTGCTGTCGGACACGCTGGGGCTTTCGACCCTGGTGGTCGCGCAGAACCATGCCAAGAGCGCGCAGGCCACCGAGGCGACGGTGTTCGGGCCCTTCCACGTGCCGGGCGCGCCGCGGCTTCCGCTCGGTGGGGACATGTCGGGCGGCGCGGTCGGCGAGCCGCTCTTCGTCGACGCCACGGTGCGAGGGCGCGACGGCGAGCCGGTCGCCGACGCGGAGGTCGACGTGTGGGAAGCGGACGCCGAAGGTTTCTACGACGTGCAGCGTGCCGGCCTCGATGCACCCCAGGGGCGGGCCGTGTTCCGCACCGATGCCCAGGGCCGACTGTGGTTTCGCGGCGTGCTGCCCGTGGCCTATCCGATCCCGACCGATGGCCCGGTCGGGACGATGCTCAACGCCACCGGCCGGCATCCGTGGCGGCCCGCCCACGTGCACTTCATGATCCGGGCACCGGGCTATCAGACCCTGATCACCCACGTATTCCGCGACGGCGACCCGTACCTCGACAGCGATGCGGTGTTCGGCGTGCGCAGCTCGCTCATCGGCGACTACGAGCGCCACGAAGCGGGCCCGGCGCCGGACGGCAGCGCGCAGGCGGGGCCGTTTCATGCGCTGTCGTTCGGGTTCGTGCTGGAACCGGCTGGCTGAGCCGTCACTGCGCTCTTTGTCACGCTTCGGCGATTCGAATGAGGAGTCCGCCCGAAGCGTGAAAAGCGTCGCTTCCGCGCGGCGCGTCCAGCGTCTTAAATGCAACCTTTCGTTTTCAAAACAGGGTTGACATGATTTTCGACACGTCGCAGGCCGCCGCCGGCCCTGGCGAGGAGCGGGCGGCATGAGTGCCGCAGCCCTCGAACTGAGGGTGGACGAACCGGTGGAAGGCCAGTTCTTCTGGGTGGTGCGCACGCTGGCGCAGGGCGATGGCGAGGCGAGCGTCGAATCCGCCTCTGCACCGTTGCCGAGCTACGGCGAAGCCATGAGAGCCGGCATCGCGGCGCTGCAGGAGCGCGCCGACGCGCGCGGGGTTGGCGACGCGGCGCCGGTCGTGACGGTGGTCGTCGATCCGGCCAACGAACTCCAATCGCCGATGGCATCACCGATCCGCTCCACCGCGCAGCATCCGACCGCGTAGGAGCAGTGCGCCGATGGCCAGCGTGATCAGCAGGCCGAATCCCGCCACCGTTGCGAGCAGCGGCACCTGGGCAGACACCAGCGCGGCGTAGACGGCCAGCATGACCAGCGAGCCGAGGCTTTCGTAGAAGTTCTGCACCGCGATCGACTGGCCCGGGTGCATCAGGCGGACGCCCCGGCTTTGCAGCAACGCGTTCATCGGCACCAGGGTCAGGCCGGCCAGCAGCCCGATGACGGCGAGCCATGCGATCGCGACCGCGACGTGGGTGACGAAGCTCATCAGGAACACCATCGCGCCCAGCGCCAGTCCGAGCGGGAGCGTGTCCGTGGCGCGTGCCAACGGAATCCAGCGCCCGGCACCGACCGCGCCGGCCACCATGCCGAGAGCCACTGCGATCTGCAGCATGGCCGCGTGGTTCAAAGGCAAAGACAGCCGTTCGGTGGCCCAGCGCAGCACCATGAACTGCAGCACGGCGGCGGCGGCCCAGAAGAGGCTGGTGACCGCGAGCGACAGGCGGGCCGGCGGGTCGCGCCACAGCAGGGCGAGCGAACGGACAAAGTCCCGCACCAATCCGCGCGGATTGTCCAGCGCACGCCGGTCGCGCGCGGGGCTGTGCGGAATGGCCAGCGCAGCGACCGCGCTCAGCAGGTAGATGACGCCGATCGCCGGCAGGCCGGCGCGCGTTCCGAGCAAGGCACCGCCGAGCGCCACGCCGAGCGGGATCGACACGACCGTGCTGCCCTCGACCCAGGCGTTGGCGGCGACGAGTTCGTCGGACGGCAACAGCTCGGGGAGGATGCCGTACTTGGCGGGCGAGTAGGCCGCCGCGCCCAGGCCCACGAGCGCGTACGCCGCGAGCGGCGGCATGTCGGCGAGCAGCATCGCGCAGCCGGCCAGCTTGACCAGGTTGGTGAAGAGCATGACGCGGCCCTTGGGGGCGGCGTCGGCTGCGGCGCCGGCAAAGGCCGCCAGCAGGACATAGGACAGGTAGAACAGCAGCCGCAGCGACGGCGTCATCCACCCGGGCGCGTGCCGTTCGGCGAGGAGGCCGATCACGACGATCAGCAGCGCGTTGTCGGCCAGCGAACCGAGAAACTGCGCCAACGCGACGGGCAGCAGCGCCCGGGTTTTCATGAAGCGGCTGGCGCGCCGAAGAAGTGCTGGCGGTAGCGCGGGGCGACGTCGCGGGTGCGCAGCATCATCGGCAGGTCGGCGGTGTTGAAGTTCACGTCCAGTGCGGGCGGGCCCAGCACGCGTGCACCGCAGCGCAGGTAGCCCTTGACCAGCGGGGGCGCGTCCGAAGGGAGCGTGTCGGCGGTGTCCGCGTCGACCTCGGGCTCGAGCGGCAAGGCCACGCGCGGCACGACGCGCCACTGCTGCTCCACGAGGTGGGTGCGGCACAGGCGGCGCCACAGGCGCCCGGCCGCTGCCCCGCGATCGTCGAGGCCGACGCTGGCGCAGCCGATCATGGTGTCGAGCCCGTGATCGACCATGTAGCGACCGAGTACCGACCACAGCGCCATGATCACGGCGCCAGAGCGCCATTCGGGGTCGACGCAGGACCGCCCCAGTTCCAGCGCCTGTCCACGCAACGAGGCCAGTGGAGCCAGGTCGAACTCGGTGTCGGTGTAGAAACCGCCGGCCCGGCGCGCTGCCTCGGGCGTGAGAACGCGGTATGTGCCGACCAGGCGGCCCGTGTCGTCGCCGGGCTCGACCGCGCGCACCAGCAGGTGGTCGCAGTACGCGTCGAAGCGGTCCGCATCGTGCTCGGGCGGCGTGCCGGGCGGCGGCTCCAGATGGGCGCCCATCTCGTGGGCGAAGACGCGCCAGCGCAGCCGCTGCGCTTCGCGGACGTCGTCTTCACAGGTGGCCCATTGCGTACTCAGGATCGTGGTGCTTGGCACGTGGCAGCTCAGTTGGATGGAGGGTAACGATCGATCAGCCGGATCTGTTGCCGGTTCAGCTTTGCCAGCGCCCACAAGCCGATGGGCCGGGCGCCGGCCCGCCGCTGCGCCGCGCCGATTTCGAAGGCCAGGCGCTGCTTGGCGAAGATCGTGCGAAAGCCGGCGACAAGGCCCGTGTCGGGGTCCCAGGCCTCGATGGCCTCGGAGCCGGCGCCGTTGATCTCCATGATGACGAAACCGCGGCCTTGCGCCAGTTCGCGCAGGCTCTCGTAGCGAACGTCGAAGCGTCCGAAATGGAAGTCGGGCATGTCGCGCGCCACCGCATCGATCGCGCGCACGAGGTCAGAGGTGATGGCGCTCGCGCCGTCGCGGTAGAGCCCACCCACGCGGGTCGAGCCGATGGTCGACAGCCGCACCGCTTCTCCGGCGGCCGGCACGCTCGACGCAGGCACGCTCCACTCGTGGCGCCGCGAGCCCGATGCGCGCCGCGCCCGCGGGTCCGCGGCCACGAGCTCGGCCACGGTGCGGCAGCCGTCGCCCTCGACGCGCGGGAAATGGCGCAGCGCCAGCCCGATGATGCGGCCCGCGCCGGTGGCCGGATCGCGCGCATAGAAGATGCCGGCCTCGCCGTCTTGCGGCAGGTAGCGTTGGAGCACGACGGTTTCGCCGATCGGAAAGGCGACGAGGTAGGCCTGCAGCCCGGCCATGTCGTCGACGCGCCGCACCCCGTGGCCGCACTGGCCCAGGTTCGGTTTGACCACGATGGGAAACGACAGGCCGGCGCTGCGCATCGCCCGGGCGAGCGTCACTGCGTCCGCGGCGCCGTCGTTCAGCACGCCGCAATGCGCGGCCGTCACGGAGCGCGCCAGCGAGCCCATGCCGCTGAAGTATTCGAGCTTGCCTTCGCCGACCAATCCACCGGAGGTGATGCGCGGATTGGCGGCCGAAGGCAGCGTGGTGCTGCCGTGGCGCAGCGACAGCCAGAGCCACTGCACGACGATGGGCACGCAGATGAGCCATTTGGGCATGCGTTCCAGCAGCCCGCATTCCCGCAGGTTGGATGGCTGTTCGTCGGGCTCGCAGGCCAGGTCGGCGACGGCGAGGTCTCGCGCGGCCGTCATGAGAATGCGCGGGCCGGGCCCGCTCCCGGCCGCGTGGCCGCCAGCCCGACCGCGGCGATGCGGTCGACTCGGGCGTACACGGCCCGTTCGATTTCCTCGCCGAAGACGTCGGGATCGATTTCGTCGTAGCGCCACTCGCAGCCGCTTGCCTGCAGCACGGGTTCGATCTCGGCGAGGAAGGGGTCCTGGCCATCAACCATGGCGACGCCGGTGTACATCAGCAGTTGGCCGTCCGGTGCGAGCCGGGGCAGCGCTTCTCGCACGAATCGCACCGCGAGCGCGCGACCGAGCCCGGAACCGCCATGGCGGTAGGCGCGTTGCGCGTCGTCATCGAGATAGGGCGGGTTGCAGACGACGAGGTCGAACGGGCCGTCGACCGCCGACAGCGCGTCGCCGAGTGCGAATTCGACCGTGATCGCCGCCGCCTTGGCGTTGGCGGCCGTGAAGTCGAGTGCGCGGGGATTGATGTCGTTCATCGTCACGTTCGCTCGCAGCCCGTGGGCCGCCAGCGCCCGGGCGACCACGATGCCGCCGGCACCGCTGCCGCAGCCGATGTCGAGCACGCGCACCGGTGCGTCGCGGCGCCATGCCGCGTGGCTGCGCTGCAATGCCTCGCGCAGGAAGCGGGCAAACCGATAGGTGTCGGGGCCGAAGAAGATGGCATCGGCTTCCACGGTCGGAAAAGCCGAATGCAGAAACAGGTCGCGGCCGATGCTGGCGATGCGGCAGTGGCTGCGCCACAGCGCACCCTCACGCCGAATCAAGCCCGCGTCGTTCAACCGCCGATGGAGCGACGCGCCGAGCACGCCGGCATCGAATGGGAGGTTCCAACCGAAGACGTCGCGCAAGGTCGACGCCGGCTCCCCCTCGCCGCGCGCCAGCACGCGCTGGTGGGTGAGCGGTGTGACGGTGGTGAAACGATAGCCCGCGGCGGCCGCTTCGCGCAGCAACGCGGCTGCGCACTCGAGGTCGATCACGCGGTCGGCTCCGTGGCACGAGCCGGCTTGTGCGTCGAGGTGCCGTGCGCAGCACAGCGGTCGAGACGGTGAGGGCGACGGAGGTGGCGGAGCGAGTGATCAAGGCCGTCCAGGGACACGGCAGGCATGGGTTTCTCCGGGAAGAGCGCTGTGCAGAGTATTCCTTGCCGCCGGCCGGACGCCCGTCGGACGATGCCCCCTGTGGGTGTCTCCGCGAGGCACCCTGCGCGCGCCGGCTGGCTAGAGAAGAAGCGAGATCTCGCGGGCGGACGCCAGGAGCGCCGGCAGCATCGTTTCCTGCATCACCTTCGGACTCGTGCGGTTGGCCTGCCCGCTGATGTTGAGCGCAGCCACCATGCGGCCGGTGCGGTCGACGATCGGCGCGGCGATGGAGATCAAGCCTTCCTCGAGCTCCTGGTTGACCAGGCACCAGCGTTGCCGGCGCGCCTGAGCCACCTTGGCCAGCAGTGCGTCGACGTCGGTGAGGGTGTGCTTGGTGAAGGCCTCCAGCGATGTCTGCGACAGGCGGCTGCGCACTTCGGCGTCCGGCAGATCGGCGAGCAGCAGCCGGCCCATCGACGTGCAGTACGCCGGCAGCCGCGAGCCGACGCCGAGCGTGATGCGCATGATCTTGTGCGTCGGCACGCGCAGCACGTAGACGATGTCGGTGGCGTCGAGCACCGCGGCCGAACACGATTCCTGCACCTGCTGCACGAGCGACTCCATGATCGGCTCGGCACGGTTCCAGATCGGCATCGACGACAGGTAGGCAAAGCCCAGGTCGAGGATGCGGGCGGTCAGCCGGAAATACTTTCCGTCGCTTTCGACGTAATGCAGCGCCTGCAGGGTGAGGAGGATGCGGCGTGCCCCGGCGCGCGTGAGGCCGGTGGCGGCGGCAACTTCGCTCAGCGTCTGGCTCGGCGCGCTTGCGCTGAACGAGCGGATGACCTGCAGGCCGCGCGCGAAGGATTGCACGTAGCTGTCGCCGGGCTGCGGAGCGGGTGGCTTTGCGGGGGGTGTTGCCATGCGCATCGTTCGTGTCTAGAATTCATTATACGAACATATGTTCAACATACGAACATATGACGAACAAACGGCGAACATATGGCGAATCAATGACGAGCAAATGGCGCGCAACCGTCCACAGTTTGCCAACACCGTTCGTTCGACCCCGGCAGCTTCAGGCGATCTTCGAGACGGGTAGAGTCCCGAAGACCGACCCCTCTTCACTCGGAGACACATCCACATGATCGACAAGATCGCGCGCTCGGTCGCCGACGCCATGGCCGGCATCCAGGATGGTGCGACGGTGCTCATCGGCGGCTTCGGCACCGCGGGCATTCCCGGCGAACTCATCGACGGCCTGATCGAGCAGGGCGCCCGCGACCTGACCGTGGTCAACAACAATGCCGGCAACGGCGAAACGGGCCTGGCGGCGCTGCTCAAGGCGGGGCGCGTGCGCAAGATCATCTGCAGCTTTCCGCGCCAGGCCGACAGCCAGGTGTTCGACGGCCTGTACCGTTCAGGCAAGCTCGAACTCGAACTGGTGCCGCAGGGCAACCTGGCCGAGCGCATCCGCGCGGCCGGCGCGGGCGTGGGGGCCTTCTTCTGTCCCACGGGCTACGGCACCGAGCTGGCCGGCGACCGCGAAACGCGCGAAATCGACGGCAAGCAGTACGTGCTCGAATACCCCATCCGCGGCGACGTGGCTCTCATCAAGGCCGAGCAAGGCGACCGCTGGGGCAATCTCACCTACCGGATGGCGGCGCGCAATTTCGGTCCGGTGATGGCCATGGCCTCCGCCCGCACGATCGCGACCGTGCACGAGATCGTCGAGCTGGGCCAGATGGACCCGGAGGCCATCGTCACGCCCGGCATCTTCGTTCACCAGGTCGTCAAGATCGATCGCGTCGCCACCCAGGCCGGCGGCTTCAAACAGTGAGGGAGCCCGACATGACTGCAAGCTATCAACGCCGCACCAAGGACCAGTTGGCCGCCCGTGTCGCACAGGACATCTTCGACGGCGCGGTGGTCAACCTGGGCATCGGCCAGCCGACGCTGGTCGCCAACCATCTGCCCGCCGGCCGCGAGATCATCCTGCACAGCGAGAACGGCATCCTCGGCATGGGCCCGGCGCCGGCCAAGGGCAGCGAAGACTACGACCTCATCAACGCCGGCAAGCAGCCGGTGACGCTGCTGCCCGGCGGTGCCTTCTTCCACCATGCCGACAGCTTCGCGATGATGCGCGGCGGCCACCTCGACATCTGCGTGCTCGGCGCCTTCCAGGTCTCTGCCACGGGCGACCTGGCCAACTGGAGCACGGGCGAAGCGGGCGCGATTCCCGCGGTGGGCGGTGCGATGGACCTCGCCATCGGCGCCAAGCAGACGTGGGTCATGATGGATCTGCTCACCAAGAAGGGCGAAAGCAAGATCGTCGACCGATGCACCTACCCGCTCACCGGCATCGCCTGCGTGAAGCGCGTGTATGCCGACCTGGCCACGCTCGAATGCACGCCGGCGGGCCTGAAGCTCGTGGACAAGGTGGAAGGCCTCGAACACGACGAACTCGAAAGACTGCTCGGCCTGCCCGTGGCCGCCTGAGCCCCAGTCGATCTCTCACCTTCATCATTCATTTCGAAGAAAGCCGGACATGAACCAAGCCTTCATCTGCGACGCCGTGCGCACTCCCTTCGGCCGCTACGGCGGCTCCCTCTCCAGCGTGCGGGCCGACGACCTCGGTGCGGTGCCGCTGCGCGCGCTCATGGAACGCAACCGCGACGTCGATTGGCAGGCCGTGAGCGACGTGCTCTACGGCTGCGCCAACCAGGCCGGCGAAGACAACCGCAACGTGGCCCGCATGTCCGCATTGCTGGCCGGCTTGCCGGTCGAATTGGGCGGCGCCACCATCAACCGGCTGTGCGGTTCGGGGCTCGATGCCGTGGGCAGCGCCGCGCGCGCGATCAAGGCTGGGGAAGCCGGACTGATGATTGCCGGCGGCGTGGAAAGCATGAGCCGCGCGCCCTTCGTCATGCCCAAGGCCGAGAGCGCCTTCAGTCGCGCCAACGCGGTGTACGACACGACCATCGGCTGGCGCTTCGTCAACAAGCAGATGAAGGCGCAGTACGGGATCGACTCCATGCCGGAGACGGCCGAGAACGTCGCCACCGACTACAAGATCGAGCGCGAGGCCCAGGACCGCATGGCGCTGGCGTCGCAGCAGCGTGCCGTCGCCTCGCAGAAGTCGGGCTTCTTCGACGCCGAGATCGTGCCGGTGAGCGTGCCGCAGAAAAAGGGCGATCCGCTCGTCGTCGACAAGGACGAGCATCCGCGCGACACCAGCCTCGAGGCGCTGGCCAAGCTCAAGGGCGTGGTGCGGCCCGACGGCACGGTCACGGCGGGCAATGCCAGCGGCGTGAACGACGGCGCAGCGGCGCTGCTCCTGGCCGACGAGGCGAGCGCCGCGAAATACGGCCTCACCCCGCGCGCCCGCGTGGTCGGCATGGCCACGGCCGGCGTGCCGCCGCGCGTGATGGGCATCGGCCCCGCGCCGGCCACCGAAAAGGTGCTGAAGCTCACGGGGCTCAAGCTCGACCAGATCGACGTCATCGAACTCAACGAGGCCTTCGCCGCCCAGGGCCTGGCGGTGTTGCGCCTGCTCGGTCTGAAGGACGACGACGCGCGCGTCAACATCAACGGCGGCGCGATTGCGCTGGGCCACCCTCTGGGCGCCAGCGGTGCGCGTCTTGCGACGACGGCCGTCAACCAGTTGCACAAGGGCGGCGGGCGCTATGCGCTGTGCACCATGTGCATCGGGGTGGGGCAGGGCATCGCGGTGATCCTCGAGCGGGTGTAGCCACAGGGTTTCAACCCGGTGTGGCCGGCCCGTCCGCGCGCCAGACCTGCATGGCGGCCGCCAGGTCTTCGAGCGCGCTGCCGACGGCCTTGAACACCGTGCGCTCATCCGGGCTGCGTCGGCCAGTGCGCTCGCCGCGACACAGTTGCGCGAGCGTGGCTTGCACGGCGTCGGCCCGCAGCGTGCCGGCGGCGACCGCATCGAGCAGGTCACCGGACTTGGCCAGCGCTTCGTCGGTGTCGACGAACACGCGCGCCCCCGCGAAGCAGGCCGGGTCGGCTTCTCTCGTGTCGGGCGTGAAGCTGCCGATGAGATCCAGGTGAGAGCCCGGCTGGAGCCAGTCGCCATGCACCAGAGGTCGCGTGGCGAGCGTGGCGCAACTCACGATGTCGGCCGACCGCACGGCGTGTTCGAGATCGACGGTGGCGTGCGCATCCCAGCCGGCCTGCTGCCAGGCTTCAGCCAGGGCGCGGGCGCCCTCGGGGCGGTGGTTCCAGACCTCGATGCGGCGCAGCTTGCGCACGCTCGCGTGGGCCGCCGGCAGCAGGCGCGCGATGCGGCCGGCACCGACGACGAGCAAGGTGGAAGCGTCCTCGCGTGCAAGCAGCGACGCGCCCAGCGCCGACGCGGCCGCCGTGCGGCGGGCGGTGATCTCGTTGCCGTCCATGTGGGCCAGCGGCACGCCGGTGTGCGCGTCGTAGAGCATGTAGCTCGCGTGCAGGCCCGGAAGGCCGCGCGCGCCGTTGCCCGGAAAGATGTTGATGGTCTTGATGCCCATGAAGCCGTGCTCGCCCCAGGCCGGCATGATGAGCACGGTGCCGCGGTCGGCACCCGCCCCCACGGCGTGCACGTGCCGTGGCGGCACCTGCGTGTCGCCGGCGAATGCGGCGCGCAGCGCGGGGACCAGGGCATCGAAGGGCAGCCGGGCGGCGATCAGGTCGGCGTCGTAAATCTTCATGGCCCGCGGGATTGTGCAGGGACAATCGGCCGCGCCCCCACCGATCGCTTCTTCTCGTGAACCTGCCCATCGTCACCGATCCCTTTTTCTATGCGGCCGCCGTGCCTGCCGTCCTGTTGCTCGGCGTGAGCAAGAGCGGATTCGGCGCCGGCTTCGGGTCGCTGGCCGTGCCGCTCATGGCGCTTGCCGTGACCGTGCCGCAGGCCGCCGCCATCCTCATGCCGGTGCTGCTGCTGATGGACCTGCTCGGGATCGCGGCTTTCCGGCGCGACTTCGACCGCGCGCTGCTGAAGTTCATGCTGCCCTTCGGCCTCCTGGGCACGCTGGTCGGCGCCTTGTTGTTTCGGCTGCTTTCGGCGCACACGGTGGCCGGCATCGTCGGCGTGTCGACGCTGCTCTTTCTGGCGCAGCGCCTGGTGTTCCCGCCACGGCCGAGCGATCCGTCTCCGTCCAGGCCGGTCGGCGCGTTGCTCACCACGCTCAGCGGCTTCACCAGCTTCATCGCGCATGCCGGTGGCCCGCCGGTCAATGCCTATGTGATCCCGCTGCGCCTCAAGCCGATGGCATTCACCGCCACCATGGCGTATTTCTTCTTCGCGGTGAATCTCAGCAAGTGGATCCCGTACGCCTGGCTGGGGCTGCTCGACCTGCAGAATCTGGCGACGTCGATGGTGCTGCTCCCGCTGGCGCCGGTCGGCGTCTGGCTGGGCGTGCGCATCGCGCGCCGCATCGACGCCACCTGGTTCTATCGGTTCATTTACGCGGGCATGTTCCTGACCGGAATCAAGCTGACATGGGATGGGTTCATCGCATGACCGAAGTCTGAACGCGGCGATGTAAGGCAAAGCACTACGATTGCGGCCCGGGGTCCGGGTAGGCAAAATTTCGGCCATGTCGCTGCCCGAAACCGTCCCTGCAAAACTCGAAGATTCGGAGCTTCAGAGTCTTGCATCGCAGTGGCGGCTGAGGGCGATGCAAGGCGATCAACTGGCGCATCGGCTGGCGCAATCGCTCGAAGCCGAGCAGCGCAGGCGCATCCGGGATTCCGGCTTGCAGCCACTTCCACCCGCGCATTCGTCCGACGCTGCGCCGTGGTGGAAGTTCTGGTAATCGACTCTTTCCCTTCCGTCCGCTTCTTTCGACATGGATTTCGCCATTGTTCTCGCGTTGCTGAGCCTGCTCGCCGCGACGTTTCTTTCCAACCTGCTGGCGCGCCGCCGTGACCGGCTGCGTCGAGCCGATCCGCTGACGACCGAGGTGCGCGAAATCCTCTTCGGCGAGCGCGTGTCGCCGGCACCGCTCGGCCCGACGCTAAGCGCCGAGCACTGGGCTCATCTCGAAGCCTCCCAGCCCCGCTGGCGCCGCCCCACTTTCGAAACGTCGCGCGCCCGATACTTCGAGGCGCGCGAGTCGTTCGTGCGGGACGAGCTCGATGGCCGGCTCTACTACCCGGACCCCCACCGCGTGACACGGGCCGCGCACGACGTGCTGCTGCTGACCGAACGGTTCTGATCGTTTCCGGCCGCCGGGTCTAGCGATACACCTTCTGCATCAGCCGGATCAGCGTTTCGCGCTCTCGGGTGGTGAGCCGTGCGCTCGCATCCTGCTCCAGCTCGATCACGGTCTGTTCGGCATCCTGAACCAGCTGCACGCCGGCGGCCGTAAGGTGCAACCCGATCGCGCGCCCGTCATGCGGATGGGGCCTGCGCTCGATGAGGCCGCGCCCATCCATCGTGGAGATCAGGCTGACCAGGTTGGGCGGTTGAATGTCCAGCGTCGCGCAGAGCTGCCGGGAAGTTGCGCCCGGGTTGTGCGCCAAGAGCGAAAGCACCGAAAAGTCGACCTGCTTCAGGCCGTAGGCCGCCATGCGCTCCGAGAAAACGGTGCTGATGGCGAGCCAGGTCCGACGCGCGTTGTAGCCGACCAGGCCTTCGAGCATGCGGGTGTCGAGCGAGTCGCCCGGACGTCCGGCGGTGTTGTCCTGGGCGGAGCGTTTCTGGCGGGGGCTGTCCATGGTCCGGAGGGGCTGATGCGGTGGGTGGGTCGGACGGGCGTTCTCGAACACGTTCTTCGCACGGTCGGCGTCAGGCCGCGACGGTGCCGGACGCGGAGCGCTCCTCGCAGGCGCGCTTGACCATGCCCAGGCGCATGTCGAATTCGGGCAGGACCCAGCGCCGGAAGGCGGCGGCGGGCTCTTGCCAGCGCGCGTGGTCCGGCGCGGCGTGCCCGATGCGCGCCCAGGCCCAGGCCAGCATGACGATCATGACGACGCGCAGGTAGTCGTCGGCGACTTCGTAGGGCAGCGACGGGTCCGCGGCCGTGCTCATCGCGATGGTCGTCGTGAGGTATCGCAGCTGGGCCAGCCGACGCTGCACGTCGGCGTCGATCTCGCGCGAGGCGTCGAGTTCGTCGCGCAGTTCGAGCAGCGCCCGAGACATGCCCGCACCGGCGTCCGGCATCACCTTGCGCACCAGCAGGTCGATGGCCTGGATCTCGTTGGTGCCTTCGTAGATCATGGTCACGCGCGCGTCGCGCACGATCTGTTCGACGCCCCATTCGCGTACGTAGCCGTGGCCGCCGAACACCTGCAGGCATTCGCTGGCGCCTTGGAAGGCCTGCTGGGTGCAGGCCGCCTTGAGCACGGGCGTGACCAGCGAGCACCAGCGCTGGGCGCGTTCCCTGACCGTGGGGTCGGCGTCGTGCCGTGCGACGTCGAGTTGCAGGGCGGTGCGGTACGCAATGAGCCGCGCGCCGTCGATCCACGCACGCTGCGTTAGCAGCACGCGCCGGATGGCCGGGTGCTCCGCGATCAGGTCGGCGCTTTCGGCGCCGCGGCTGGTGGGCACCGCGCCGGGGGCGCGCATCTGGCGCCTGTCGTGCGCATAGGTATCGGCCTTCTGCCAGGCCGCGTCGAGCAGGCCGATGCCCTGCAGCGCGACGTGGAGGCGGGCCGCATTCATCATGACGAACATCGCGGCCAGGCCGCGGTGCGGCTCGCCGATCAACCAGCCGGTGGCATCGTCGAACCGCAGCACGCAGGTCGGGCTGCCGTGCAGACCCATCTTTTCTTCGATGCGCTCGCACTGCACGGTGTTGAGCGCGCCGTCGGGCAGCCGCTTGGGAACCAGCACGAGCGAAAGCCCCTTGGGCCCGGCAGGCGCATCGGCGAGGCGGCACAGCACCAGGTGAACGATGTTGTCGGTGAGGTCGTGGTCGCCACCCGAGATGAAGATCTTGCCGCCCGTGACGTGGTGGCTGCCGTCGGCCTGCAGGGCGGCGCGGGTGCGCACCTGCCCCAGGTCGCTGCCTGCATGCGCCTCGGTCAGGCACATGGTGGCCAGCCATTCGCCGCTGGCGATCTTCGGCAGATAGCGTTGCTTCAAGTCATCGCTGCCGTGATGCCGCAGGCATTCGTAGGCGCCGTGCAGCAAGCCGGGCGCCATGGTGAGCCCGTGGTTGGCGGCGCTCATCCATTCGTACAGGATGGCTTCGAGCACGGTGGGCAAGCCCTGGCCGCCATCTTCTTGCGCGGCGGACAGTGCGGGCCAGCCGGCGGCCACGAACTGTCGGTAGGCTTCCTTGAAGCCGGGCGGCGTCCGCACGGCGCCGTCGACCAGCCGGCAGCCCACCTCGTCGCCCTCGCGATTCGATGGCGCAATGATGTCGGCGACGAAGGTCGCAGCTTCGTCGAGCACCTGCTTCTGCAGTGCATCGTCCACCTCGGAAAAGCCGGGCAGCGCATTCAGGCGCGACGTCGCGTGCAGCACCTCGCCGAGCAGGAAGCAGGCCTCGTCCGGGCGCGGCGCGTAGTTCATGTCGGCGTCAGCGCGGAGCCATGCGCAGGGCGCCGTCGAGCCGGATGACTTCGCCGTTCAGGTGTCCGTTGGTGACGATCTGGCAGGCCAGTTCGGCGAACTCGGACGGCTTGCCGAGGCGCGGGGGAAAGGGGATCGACGCAGCGAGCGACTGCTGCACGGCCTCGGGCAGTTCCTTCATGAGCGGGGTCGCGAACAGCCCGGGCGCCACCGTGCACACGCGGATGCCATGTTGCGCGAGGTCGCGTGCCATCGGCAGCGTCATTCCGACCAGTCCGCCCTTGGACGCGCTGTAGGCCTGCTGCCCCACCTGCCCATCGAAGGCCGCGACCGAGGCGGTGAACATCATCACGCCGCGCTCGCCCCCTTCGAGCGGCTCGAGCTTGACGCACCGGGCCGCGTAGAGCCGGCTGACGTTGTAGGCGCCGACGAGGTTGACGTTGATCACGCGCACGAAGTCCTCGAGCGGCGCCGCGTTGCCGTCCTTGCCGACGATTCGCTTCGCGCTGCCGATGCCGGCGACGTTCATCAGGATGCGCGCCTGCCCGTGCGCCTCGGCGGCCCGGTCGAGCGCCGCGGCGACGCTCTCGGCGTTGGTGATGTCGCAGACGCAGGCGATGCCGCCGATCTCTTCTGCGACCTCCTCGGCCTGGGCGGCGTTGACGTCGAGCACCGCGACCTTGGCGCCCTGGCGCGCCAGCTCGCGCGCGGTCGCTTCACCGAGACCGGAGGCGCCGCCGGTCACGAGGGCGGCTTGTCCTTGAATCTTCATGGCTCGTCTCCTGGGAAATGTCGGCTGTCTAGCGGGGCGTCAAGATGTTCGGCAGCGTCCCGGCATGGAGCCCCTCGACCACCTCTGCGCGATGCTTGAGCACCGCGCGCTGGTTGATCGATCCCTTGTCGGTGACTTCGCCCTTGTCGATCGACGGAGGCTCGCTCACGAGGCAGGCACGCGCGACGCGGTTCGCGCTGCCGGTGCTGGCGGCCGAGAGCTTGTCGAGCACCTGCTGGAAGTGCGCCATCACGGGGGCGCTGTCGAGCACCTCGCGCAAGGGCGCGTCCGGCGCGAGGCCGGCCAGTTGGCGCACCTTCTGCGTGGGGAAGATGAGCGCGCCGACTTCCTTGAGGTTGATGCCGGTCAGCACCACGTCCTGCACATACGGGGCGCCGGCCGCGATGATCTTCGCGCGCATGGGGCCGACGCTCACGAAGGTGCCGGTCGCGAGCTTGAAGTCTTCGGCGATGCGGCCGTCGAAGCGCAGGCCCTGGTGGATGTCGGATTCGTCGATCCACGTGACCGCGTCGCCGGTCGCGAAGAAGCCTTCGTCGTCGAAGGCCTCGGCCGTCGCATCGGGCGCGCGCCAGTAGCCGGGCGTGATGTTGGGCCCGCGATAGCGCACCTCGGTCTTGCCGTCGACCTCGATCAGCTTGATTTCGATGCCGGGCGCGGGAAGGCCGATGTCGCCCGAGCGGACGTTCGGGCTGGTGACGTAGAGCGCGAAGGGCGCGGACTCGGTCATTCCGAGGCCCGTGCCCATCACGATGCGCTCGCCGATCTCGGTTTCCTGGGTCTTGTGCAGGCTGTCCCAGACCGGCTGCGAAAGGGCGGCCCCCGAATAGAAGAACAGCTTGACGCGCGACAGCAGGGTGCGGCGCAGTTGCGCGTCTGACTCCATGGCGTGGGCGATGGCCTCGAAGCCGGTCGGCACGTTGAAGTAGATGGTGGGGGCGATCTCGCGCAGGTTGCGCAAGGTCTCGGCGATGCCGGCGGGCGTCGGCTTGCCGTCGTCGATGTAGAGCGTGCCGCCGTTGTTGAGCACGATGCCCACGTTGTGATTGCCGCCGAAGGTGTGGTTCCACGGCAGCCAGTCGACCAGCACGGGCGGCTCTTCGGCCACGGCCGGGATCGAGTGCGCCAGCTGCTGCTGGTTGGCGCACCACATCCGGTGCGTGTTGATCACGGCCTTGGGCAGCTTGGTCGAGCCCGAGGTGAAGAGGAACTTGGTGATGGTGTCCGGGCCGGTGGCGCGCATGGCTTCGTCGGCGGCCGGTGTGGCCGGCGTGGCCAGCAGGTCGGCGAAGCGCGTAGCGGGACGGTCGTCGAGACAGCCTTCGGCCAGCACCACTTCGACATCCGCCGGCACGGTGGCGGCGATGGCGCGTGCGAAGCGGCCGGCGTCCGCGGCGAACACCAGGCCGGGTGTCAGGGTGTCGAGCACATGGCGCAGCTTTTCGAAATCTTGGCTCACCAGCGAGTAGGGCGGCGATACCGGGCAGTACGGGATGCCGGCATAGAGGCAGCCGAGGGCGAGCAAGGCATGCTCGATGCCGTTTTCGCTCAGGATCGCGACCGGTCGATCGGCGCTCAGGCCGCGGTCGAGCAGCGCCTGCGCGATGCTGCGTGCGGCTTGCAAGGCCTCGGCATAGCTGACGCGAAGCCAGTCGCCGGTGCTGCCGTCGGGCTCGCGCCGGCGGCGCGCGATGAAGGTGCGATCGGGTTCAGCGGCGGCCCAGTGGACGAGCCGGTCGGTCATGCGCTCGCCATAGGGCGCGAGCGGCACGTCGGCCTGCAAATAACGCGCGCCCGAAGGGCCGTCGCGCAGCACCGCTCGGGTCACGCCGAAGGCGAGCGGGCGATAGTTGGCGCGGGTCATTCCTTGCTCACCTTGGCGGCGCGCCCGTCGAGGAAGGCCTTGACGCGTTCCTTGGCTTCGGGGGCGCTTTGCGCGATGCCGGCCATCAACGCTTCGGTGAAGAAGCCGTGGTCGGCCGGCTGTTCGCTGATGCGGGGCAGGGCGTGCATCAGCGCGTAGTTGGTGAGCGGTGCGTTGGCGGCGACGCGCTTGGCGAGTTCGATCGCCTTGTCGAAGGCCGTGCCTTCGGCCACGAGGTACTGCGCGAAGCCGACGCGCTCGCCCTCTTCGGCGTTGTAGACGCGGCCGGTCATCATCATGTCGGTCATGCGCGCGGTACCGATCAGCTTGGGAATGCGCACCGAGCCGCCGCCGCCGACGAAGATGCCGCGCGAGCCTTCGGGCAGTGCATAGAAGGTCGTGCTGTCGGCCACGCGGATGTGGCAGGCGCTCGCGAGTTCGAGCCCGCCGCCCACGACCGCGCCATGCAGCGCCGCGATCACCGGCACCGGGCCGGACTGCACGAGGTCGAGCGCCGCGTGCCAGGTGCGCGAATGGCGCAGCCCTTCTCCGGCATCGCGTTCCTGGAGCTCGGACAGGTCGAGCCCCGCGCAGAAATGCGGGCCGTCGCCGTCGATGACGGCTGCGCGTACCGTGGAGGGCAGGGCCTCGAAGGTGTGGCGCAACGCGAGGATGAGCGCATCGGACAGCGCATTCCGCTTGGCCGCGCGGGTCAGGCGCACGATGGCGATGTCGTCGCGGAGTTCGAGTTGGAGGTCGGCGTAGGTCATGATTGCGTTCCGGAGCTGGATGGATTATGGTTATATGAAATAACTAATTCAAGCCATGTCGGCCGCTCCGGCATGGGTATTTACCCCTAACTCAACCGCGTCTTCAACCGCGTCTCGGAGACAGTGCCATGGACCATCGGAACCTGATCGCGATCGACACCCACACCCACGCCGAAGTGAGCTGCTGGAATCCGTTCGACAACTATGGCGAGGAATACGATCGTGCGGCCGACAAGTACTTCCGGTCAAGCCGCCGGCCGACCATTCAGGAGAGCATCGACTACTACCGGGAGCGCAAGATCGGCCTGGTGATGTTCATGGTCGACGCCGAGTCGAACCTGGGCCGGCGCCGCATTCCCAACGAAGAGATCGCGGAGGCCGCGCGACAGAACAGCGACATCATGATCGCCTTCGCCAGCATCGATCCGCACAAGGGAAAGATGGGCGCACGCGAAGCTCGGCGGCTGATTGAGGAGCACGGCGTCAAGGGCTTCAAGTTCCATCCGACGGTGCAGGGCTACCACCCCTACGACAAGATGGCCTGGCCGATCTACGAAGTGATCGACGAGTACAAGTTGCCGGCCGTGTTCCACACCGGCCACAGCGGCATCGGTTCGGGCATGCGCTGCGGTGGCGGCCTGCGCCTCGAATACAGCAACCCGATGCATCTGGACGACGTGGCGATCGACTTTCCGGACATGCAGATCGTGATGGCGCATCCCAGCTTCCCGTGGCAGGACGAAGCGCTGAGCGTGGCGACGCACAAGCCCAACGTGTGGATCGACTTGTCGGGCTGGAGCCCCAAGTATTTTCCCAAGCAGCTGGTGCAGTACGCCAACACGCTGCTCAAAGACCGCATTCTGTTTGGCAGCGACTACCCGCTGATCACGCCCGACCGATGGATGAAGGATTTCGAGGAGGCAGGCTTCAAGCCCGAAGTGATGCCGGGGATCCTCAAGGGGAATGCGGTCCGTCTGCTGGGACTGGATCGCTGAGGCTCAACGCGGGCGCGTCGTCGTCCGCAGCGCGTTCCCATTCGAGGCTGTTGCGCTTGCGGCGCGCCTGCTGTTCGCGGGCAATCTGTTCCTCGAACTGCTGGCGTCCCTCCTTGGCGACGGCGATCAGCTTGGCGCGGTCCTTGTAGTGGGGGTAGGTCTCCAGCATGAGCTGGATGTTGCGACGACGGAACCGCATGGCGGCTTCCCGTGCCTCGTGAGCCGGCCAGCCCAGGCCTTCGAGCACCGAGCGCGCAGAGCGCAGCGACGATTCGAACATTTCGCGCTCGATGAATTCGACCTTGCGGTCGAGCAACTGGTACAGATGGCCGACGTTGCGTGCCCTGGCGATGATGCGGGCGTCGGGGAAGTTTTCCTGCACCAGGTCGACGATCTCCAAAGATTGCTCGACGCCGTCGACGGCGACCACGATCACCTTGGCGGTCGCGGCACCGGCGGTGCGCAGCAGGTCGAGCCGCGTGGCATCGCCGTAGAACACCCGGAAGCCGAACTGGCGCAGGCTCTCGATGGTGTCGGGGTCGTGGTCGAGCACCGTCACCTTGAGGCCTTGCGAGCCCAGCATGCGTCCGACGATCTGCCCATAGCGGCCGAAGCCGCAGATGACGACCTTGGCGTCCTGCTGCTCCGAGATCTCTTCCATGTCGGTCGCCTTCGGTGCGCCGAGCCGCGGCAGCAGCCATTTGTCGATCACCACCAACAGCAAGGGTGAGACCAGCATCGACAGCGCCACCGCGCCGATCAGAAAAGACGCCACGCCGGGCGGCAGCACGTCCGGCCCCGCCGACTGGAACACCACGAAGGCGAATTCGCCGCCCTGGGCGAGCAACAGCGTGAACACGGGACGCTCGCGCACGGGCAGCCCCATCAGCGCGGCCATCAGGTAGATGACCACGAGCTTGAAGAGCATGAAGCCGAGCACCACCAGGGCCATCAGCCCGGGTCGGGCGATCAGCACGCCGAAGTCGATGCTCATGCCGACCGCGATGAAGAAGAGGCCCAGCAGCAATCCCTTGAAGGGCTCGATGTCGGTTTCGAGCTCGCGCCGGTATTCGCTTTCGGCCAGCAGCACGCCTGCGAGAAAGGCGCCGAGCGCCATCGACAGTCCGATGAACTGCATCAGCGCCGCGATGGCGACAACCAGCAGCAGCGAAGCGGCGGTGAAGATCTCTGGCGCGTTGCTGCGCGCGATCCAGCGCAGCAGCGGTCGCAATGCCAGCCGGCCGCCCAGCACGATCCCGCCGATGACGGCAATGGTCTTGATGGCCTCCACGGCCCGGTCGGCGCCCGTGATGGCCGGCCCGCTGTCGCTGACCGCCAACACCGGCAGCAGCGCCAGGATGGGAATGGCGGCCACGTCCTGAAAGAGCAGGATTGAAAAGCCGGCCTGTCCGCTCGCCGTCGGCAGCAGGTTGCGCTCGCCCAGCACCTGGAGTGCGATGGCGGTTGACGACAGCGCCAAGCCGAGGGCGGCCACCAGCGCCACGCGCCAACTGGCGCCCGCCGCCCAGCCGACCAGAAACAGCACGGCCGCGCACGACAGCACCTGCGCCGTGCCCCAGCCGAAGATGGGGCGCCGCATGCTCCACAAGCGCTTGGGTTCGAGCTCGAGCCCGACCAGGAAGAGCATCAGCACCACGCCGAACTCGGCGAAATGCAGGATGTCTTCGACGTTGGTGACCAGCCCCAGGCCCCACGGACCGATGGCGATGCCGGCCGCCAGGTAGCCGATGATCGAGCCGAGCCCGAGCGCCTTCGACAGCGGCACGGCCAACACGGCGGCGCCGAGGTAGATCAGCGAGTTGACCAGCCAGGCAGGTGAGTGCTCCATCTATGCCTCCTCGTTTTCGGTGGGCCGGTCGGTTTCGGGCACCACGCAGCCCAGGTCGGCGTCGAGGTCCGCGAGCTCCGGCCAGTCGGGGTAGCTGGCCAGCCGCTCGCTGAACACCTGGACGTGCTGGTCGAGGGCCTGGTTCGGCGTGCTTCGCGCGCCGTGAAGCACCAGCGGGGGCAGAAAGCGCATGCCGCAGAGCGCAGCGGTCTGCTCGTAGGGCGGCAGGAAAGCGTCGAAGAAATAGCGGTTGTAGCTTTCGGGGTGGTAGCTCGACTCGGGGCCACCGGTCGTGGCGACCAGCCAGCAATCCTTGCCCTGCAGCGCGCGGCCGCCGGTGCCATAGGCCCAGCCGTAGCTGAGCACGTCGTCGACCCAGAGCTTCTGAAGCGCCGGCATGGAATACCACTGGATCGGATGGAGCAGCACCAGCAAGTTGGCGCTGGCGAGCCGCGACTGCTCGAGTTCGACGTCGATCGCGTAGTCGGGATAACTGGCGTAGAGGTCGGTGACCTCGATGCCGGGGACCTTGCGCGCCGCCTCGAGCATGAGCCGATTGACGCGCGAATCGCGCCAGTGGGGATGCGCCGCGACCAGGTAGATGCCGCGATTTTGTGTGGAGGATGTGTTCGTGGGCGACATGCCGCGAACATATCGCACTCCGCACGCGGCTACCATGCGCCTGTCTTCAGCCAAGCGAGGAGTCAGTCATGCCGGTGGTCCTGGTTGCCAATCCCAAGGGTGGGGTCGGAAAGTCCACGATCGCGACCAACGTCGCGGGGTACTTCGCGAGCCGCGGGCATTCGGTGATGCTGGGCGACGTGGATCGCCAGCAATCGTCCAAGCTCTGGCTGAGCCTGCGTCCGCCACAGGCACGCCGGATTACCACCTGGGAGGCTTCCGGCGATCACGGCGTGGCCAAGCCGCCGCGCGGAACGACCCACGCCGTGCTCGATTCGCCGGCGGGCCTGCACGGCTCGCGCTTCAAGGACGTGGTCGCACTGGCCGATCGGGTGCTCGTGCCGCTGCAGCCGAGCATCTTCGACATCTACGCGACCCGCGATTTCATCGACAAGCTTTTGGCCCATCGACACGTCGACAAGAGCCGGATCGGCGTGGTGGGAATGCGCGTTGGTGCGCGCACGCTGGCAGCCGACCGCTTGCGCGAGTTCGTGAGCGAGCTGGGCGTTCCGGTGCTCGGCGAATTGCGCGACACGCAGAATTACGTGCAGCTCGCCGCGCGCGGGCTGACGCTGTTCGACATTGCGCCGGGCCGGGTGGAACGCGACCTCGAGCAATGGGCGCCCATTCGCGACTGGCTCGACGGCTGATTGCCGCTACAGTGCGCCCATGAAAAAGACATTTCAAACCCTGCAGGAACTTGCGGACTGCGTCGGCCAGGAAGTCGCGGTGAGCGACTGGATCGAAGTCACCCAAACGCAGGTCAATCAATTTGCCGATGCCACGGGCGACCACCAGTGGATCCACGTCGACGTCGAGAAGGCCAAGGCCGGCCCGTTCGGCGCGCCGATCGCCCATGGGTTCTTGACCCTGTCGATGCTGCCGAAGTTTTTTCAGGGCGCCATCGAGGTGGTCGAGTCCGGGATGGGCATCAACTACGGCTTGAATCGGGTGCGCTTCATGTCCCCTGTGCGCGTGGGCGGACGTGTGCGCGGCCGCATGAAGCTCCTGTCGTCGACGCCGATCGACAACAACGGACTGCAGATGACGTGGGAAACCACGATCGAACTCGAAGGCGCCAGCAAGCCCGCGTGCGTCGCCGAGTCGGTGGTGCGCCGCTATCCCTGAGCTCTGAGCCACAAGTCGACAAGATAAAAAGCCCCGCCGGGCTAGACCCGGCGGGGCTTTTTTCTTCTAAAGATCGGTCCGGATGAATCCGAGGCTTACATCTCTCCGTAAGTAGCAGCACCTTCGCTGGTGATCGCACGCGCTTCGGCGCGGACATTGGCGCGACTGGCTTCGCTGTTGATGGCGAGCACACCGGTGCTGCCGTTGCTGATCTGAACCGGGTTGCGGGCCTGAGCCTGCACTTGGGCACGGGTCATGGTGGACTGGAACTGCTGCGGTGGCAGCGGATTCTGCTCGCCCTGGAATGCGTGGGCGCCGAAGGCGGCGAAGCTGGAAAGGGCGGCGATGGCGATGAGCTTGGTGTTCATGATGAAACTCCTGGTTGAGACCGCCAAAGGCGGGGGCTGGAAACATGTCGGGAGACCCGATGACTTGAATGTAGACGGATAAGTCTCTCAAGTAAACTACTAAGTCATCAATTGAACGTTTCAGTAATAGCAACAATTGGACGGTGATGGACAGACTGCTTTCAATGCGCGTTTTTCAGAAAGTGATCGACGAGGGAGGATTCGCCGCAGCAGCGCGCGCGCTGGAGCTCTCGCCGGCCGCGGTGACTCGGCTGATCGGCGATCTCGAATCGCACCTGGGTGCGCGGCTGATTCAGCGCACGACACGCAAGCTCAGCCTGACGGACGCTGGCGAGGCCTACCTGGACAGCTTGCGGTCCATCCTGCGGGACATCGAGGTGGCCGAGGCTGCAGCCGTGGCCAGCACCCAGGAGTTGCAGGGCGTCCTGCACATCCTTGCGACACCCGTCCTGGCGACTCACTTGCTGGCGCCGCGTGTCGCGCGCTGGCGTGCCATGCATCCTGGGGTGGCTCTCGACATCGTGGTCGACCCATTTCCGCAGCACCGGGTCGAAGCGTTCGACGTGAGTTTTCTACTGCTGGAAGACGGCATCGATCTGAACATCGTGGCGCGGCCCTTGGCCCACACGGACATGATCGTCTGCGCCGCTCCCTCCTATCTGGAACGCTTCGGCACGCCGACGCGCCCGGAAGAGTTGCAGTCGCACCAATACCTGAAGTTTCCGTGGCAGCAGACCACCGGGCACAGCGCCCGGCGCTTCAGGCTCCAGCCCCGGGACGCCGGCGCGTCGCCGGTCGAGGTCGACATGCCGGTGGCGCTGCAGTCCGCCAGTTTCGACGTCCTCTACAAGGCCACCCTGGACGGCGCGGGCGTCGCCGCGCTGTCGACGGCACTCGTCGCGCCGCACCTGGAAAGCGGCAGACTCGTGCATCTGCTGCCGGACTGGATCTTCGGGCGCTTCACGATCTACGCGGCGCTGCCGAGCCGCAAACTGCTCCCGGCACGCACGCGCGCCTTCCTGGATTTCATCAGCCAGCCACTGCAGCCGCGCCGCGCCAGACCGGAAGTGGTCGCGTAAGAGCCAAGCTCAGGCAAAGCCGTTCTGCCGCCACGCCTCGAAGACGGTGACGGCCACCGCGTTGGAGAGATTGAGGCTTCGCTGGCCTTCGCGCATGGGCAAGCGCAGTCGTTGCGAGGCGGCGAATCGATCCCTGATGGTGGGCGGCAGGCCGCTGGTTTCGGATCCGAAAACAAGCCAGTCGCCGGGCTGGAAGGCCGTCTCGTGGACGCTGCTCGTTCCGCGGGTCGTCAATGCGAACATGCGGTCGGCCGCCGGCTGCTCGACCTGGAGCAATTGCTCCCAGTTCTCGTGTCGTCGAACCTCGGCGTACTCGTGATAGTCCAGTCCTGCGCGCCGCAGCAGCCGGTCGTCCATGGAGAAACCCAAGGGCTCAACCAAGTGGAGCGCGCAGCCCGTGTTCGCCGCCAGCCTGATGACGTTGCCGGTGTTAGGTGGGATCTCGGGATGGACCAGGACGATTCGAAACATGGTTGGATGGGTCGTTGGCGCAATCGTCAGGCCCCGGGCTCGGTCCGGGCAAGCACCACCGCGGTGATGTGCGACGCCCCGCCCGCGCGGAGCACGGCCGCTGCAGCATGGACGGAAGCCCCGCTGGTCATGACATCGTCGACCAGCACGACACGCCGGCCTTCGATCTTCCACGCACGTGACGCCTCCAGTGCAAAGGCGCGATGCAGGTTCTGCAGCCGCTCGGCGCGCGTGAGTCCGCTTTGTGCCGGAGTTTCCCGGGCGCGGATCAGCACCCTGGCGTCCGTCTTGCCGGCGTCGAGCCGGCGCGCGAGTTCGTGGGCCTGGTTGTAGCCGCGTTCCCGCAGGCGGCCCGGCGCCAACGGCATGGGCACCAACAAATCGGCCTGCTCGATGGCCGGCTCGACCCAAGGGGCACTTCGAAGCAATGTCGCCAGGGGCCCGGCCCAGCCGGGTAGCCCCTGGAACTTGAATTGGGCAATGCATTCCGGCCACGGCCAGTCGTAGGCAACGGCCGCGTGGCAGGCATCGACGGGCGGAGAAACGGCGATGCAATCGCGGCACTGGCGTGTGCCCGGCGCCACCCGAATGGCGCACGTCCAGCATCGCGCAAGGGGCGGCGCGAGGCGACGGATGCAGGCTTCGCACAGGGAGCGCGCAGGCCATGCACAGCAAATGGCGCATTGGCTCGGTATGCGGCCGAAAAGGGCATTCAGGGGCGGCAGGCGCAGCGGTGCGAGCATCGCTAAATATACTGAGAGCGACATGCCCACCGAATCCGCATCCCGGCCACCGAGCATCGACCCGGCCGCGGCTGCGCGCTGGGCCCGGCTGGCGCCCGCCGCAAGTTCACCCTGGCTGCACGAGGAGATCGGGCGCCGAATGGAAGATCGGCTCCAGTGGATCAAGGCGAAGCCGCGTACCTGGGGCGACTGGTCACCGCTGCGCGGGGGCCTCGAAGCGCATCGGCTGGTCGCCCAACGCTACCGCGATGCCGCGTCGTTCGTCATCGAACCGGAGCCGTCGCTGGTGGCGCCGACCCGAAAGGCTCTCGAACGACCTTGGTGGAGCGCGGAGCGCTGGCGCGGCGCGGCGGCCAGTTTTGCCGCGCCGCCGGAGGACGGCGTCGACCTCCTGTGGGCCAACATGGCGCTTCACATGGCGTCGGATCCGCAGGCGCTCATCGACGATTGGCATCGGCTGGTGGCGACCAACGGCTTTCTGATGTTCTCCTGTCTCGGGCCCGATACCTTGCAGGAGCTGCGGCTGTTGCACCAACTTCGCGGGTGGCCGCCACCCAGCCACGAATTCACCGACATGCACGATTGGGGCGACATGCTGGTGCATGCCGGATTTGCCGAACCGGTCATGGACATGGAACGCATCGTGCTCACCTGGGCCGATCCGGACGCGGCGCTGGCCGAGCTTCGAAGCCTCGGGCGCAATCTTCACCGCGGGCGTTTCGCCGGCCTGCGCGCCAGGGGCTGGCGGCAGTCGCTGATCAGCGGCTTGCCGGAGACGGCGCTCGCGGCCGAAGGATCCGGGCGCATCGCGTTCACCTTCGAGGTCATCTACGGCCACGCTTTCAAGCCTGCAGCGCGCGTCGCGCTTTCGCCGGAGAGTGCAGTTTCGCTGCGCGAGATGCGCTCCATGCTGCGGCAGAAGCGCCCTGACAGCTGATCATGGCGAACCGCTACAATCCGTCGCTGCGCGAACTCCCGGGTATGGTCCCGTGATCGAGACGTGTCGGACATGGGTTTGACAGCGTTCCGGCGCACCGATTTGCCGAACTCGCCCGTGTCGAATTCCGTGTTCCGTTTTGCCACCGTGTCAGACCAGAACTTCCACTGGTTCCTGAAGCGCAACTGCTCGGTCACGCCGAGCCAGCTCGGTTGGCTTTATGCGTCGCTTTGCGTCGTTTCACTGGGCATCGGCACTGTGTTCTGGGTCCATGGCGCTCGGCTCGTGTTGCCTTTCGCGTGGCTCGAGTTGGCGGCAGTGGGGTTGGCTTTCGTCGTCTATGCCCGCCATGCCACGGACGGCGAAAAGATAGTGCTGCAAGGCGGGCGACTCGTGGTCGAACTCGAAAACGGGGGACACTACGAGCGCGCTGAGTTCTTGCGCCATCAAGTGAGGGTCGAGCCGCGAGACAGCGATCGATCGCTGATCGAGGTGTCGGGCCAGGGACGTTCGGTGAAGGTGGGTCGCTACGTGCGGCCCGAATTGCGCGCCGCGCTGGCGCGCGAGATTCGTGCGGCACTGAGAGGTGCCTGAGACTTGACCCGGTGAGTTAACTGAAAACTGAAAAAGTGAACACGATGAAGAGCAATGGGAACAAGCTGGCAAGTCTGGTGCTGGCGGCGGGGGCGGCGTTCAGCGGCGCGGCCCATGCAGTCAACGATCTGCCGGGTGGTCCTTCGGTGCGCCAGCTGAATCTGCCGGTCGGAGTCACCAAGATCGCGCAGGAGCAGCATTTGCTGCACACGGGCCTGATGATCCTGTGCACCGTGATCTTCATCGCCGTGTTCGCGGTCATGTTCTATTCGATCTGGAAGCACCGCAAGTCGGTCGGCCACAAGGCGGCAAACTTTCATGAATCGGTGGTGGTCGAGGTCATCTGGACCATCGTTCCCTTTCTCATCGTGATCCTGATGGCATTGCCTGCCACCAAGGTCTTGGTGGCGCAGAAAGACACCACCAACGCCGATCTCACCATCAAGACCACCGGCTACCAGTGGAAGTGGGGCTACGACTACCTCACCGGCGAGGGCCAGGGCCTTTCGTTCATCTCGACGCTCGACAGCTCGCAGCGCGCCATGTCCGATGCGGGCGCCAAGGGCGATATTCCGGACGATTACCTGCTCAAGGTCGACAACCCGCTCGTGGTGCCGGTCAATACCAAGGTCCGCATCATCACCACCGCCAACGACGTGATCCACGCCTTTGCCGTGCCGCAACTCGGCGTCAAGCAGGACGCGATTCCCGGCTTCGTGCGGGACACGTGGTTCCGCGCCGAGAAGGTCGGCGACTACTACGGGCAGTGTCAGGAACTCTGCGGCAAGGAGCACGCCTACATGCCCATCCACGTGAAGGTGGTCTCGGCCGCCGACTACACGAGCTGGGTGGACGTGAAGCGCAAAGAAGCCGCGGCGAAGCTGGACGATCCGAACAAGGTCTGGACGCTGCCGGACATCCTGGCCCGTGGCGAGAAGGTGTATGCAGCCAACTGCGCCGCCTGCCACCAAGCCAACGGCAAGGGCGCGGGCCCCATCAAAGCGCTCGACGGATCGCCGGTCGTGCTGGACGCCGATCACACGAAGCAGATCCACGTGCTCCTCAATGGTTTGAACAATGGTGCGATGCCGTCATGGAAGGCATTGAGCGATACCGATCTCGCGGCTGTCGCCACCTTCACCAAGAACAACTGGTCGAACAAGACGGGGCAACTGGTCCAGCCCGCCGAAGTCCAGGCGCAGCGCGGCAAGTAGCCCGCGCGCCAGACGACGAACAAGCTTTGCAAGGAACATCAAGATGAGCGCAGTCCTCGACCCCCACGGTCACGCCCACGACGGTCACGTGCACGACGAGCACCACGAAACGCCGCACGGCTGGCGCCGCTGGGTGTTCGCGACCAACCACAAAGACATCGGGACGCTGTACCTCCTGTTCTCTTTCACCATGCTGATGGTGGGCGGCGTGTTGGCGCTGGCCATCCGTGCGGAGCTGTTCCAGCCCGGCCTGCAACTCGTGAACCCTGAACTGTTCAACCAGTTCACGACCATGCACGGGCTGATCATGGTGTTCGGCGCGATCATGCCGGCCTTCGTCGGCTTTGCGAACTGGATGATTCCGATGCAGATCGGGGCTTCCGACATGGCGTTCGCACGCATGAACAACTTCAGCTTCTGGCTGCTGATTCCCGCTGCGCTCATGCTCGTCGGCTCGTTCTTCATGCCGGGCGGCGCACCCGCCGCGGGCTGGACGCTCTATGCACCGCTCACGCTGCAGATGGGCCCGTCGATGGATGCCGGCATCTTTGCCATGCACATCATGGGCGCGTCGTCGATCATGGGGTCGATCAACATCATCGTCACCATCCTCAACATGCGCGCTCCTGGCATGACGCTGATGAAGATGCCGATGTTCAGCTGGACTTGGCTGATCACGGCCTATCTGCTGATCGCCGTGATGCCGGTGCTGGCGGGAGCCATCACCATGACGCTCACGGACCGTCACTTCGGCACCAGCTTCTTCAACCCCGCCGGCGGCGGGGACCCGGTGATGTATCAGCACATCTTCTGGTTCTTCGGCCACCCCGAGGTGTACATCATGATCTTGCCGGCCTTCGGCATCATCAGCCAGGTCGTGCCGGCCTTCGCACGCAAGAAGCTCTTCGGCTATGCGTCGATGGTGTATGCCACGTCGTCGATCGCCATCCTCTCGTTCATCGTGTGGGCGCACCACATGTTCACCACGGGGATGCCGCTGACGGGTCAACTCTTCTTCATGTACGCGACCATGCTGATCGCGGTGCCGACGGCGGTGAAGGTGTTCAACTGGATCGCGACGATGTGGCAAGGGTCGATGACCTTCGAAACGCCGATGCTGTTCGCAGTGGGCTTCATCTTCGTGTTCACGATGGGCGGCTTCACCGGCCTGATCCTTGCCGTGGCCCCGATCGACACGCAGCTGCAGGATACCTACTACGTGGTAGCGCACTTCCATTACGTGCTGGTGGCGGGCTCGCTCTTCGCGATGTTTTCCGGCTTCTACTACTGGGTGCCGAAGTGGACGGGCGTCATGTACAACGAGACGCGCGGCAAGATCCATTTCTGGTGGTCGCTGATCTCGTTCAACATCACCTTCTTCCCGATGCACTTCCTGGGTCTTGCCGGAATGCCGCGCCGGTACGCCGACTACCCGATGCAGTTCGCCGATTTCAACGCAGTGGCCAGCGTGGGCGCCTTCGGGTTCGGTCTGGCCCAGGTGTACTTCTTCCTGTTCGTCGTGTGGCCGACCATGCGTGGTCACGGCGAAAAGGCCCCGCAGAAGCCCTGGGAAGGTGCAGAAGGCCTGGAGTGGGAGGTGCCTTCACCCGCGCCGTTCCATACCTTCGAGACGCCGCCCAAGCTCGATCCCACTGCCACCAAGGTCATTGGCTGAGGCTTGCTGTCGTGACGCCTGAACAACGAAGAAACAACCGGCGCATGGGCCTGACCTTGGCCTCGATCGCGCTGATCTTCTTTATCGGCTTCATCGTCCGCATGGTGTGGTTCGGTCGCTGATCGGACACAAGGCAAACACATGGGCAAGGGTCAACGACTGCGACGCGCGAATTTCAGGATGATGGGCAAGCTGGCCGTCGTCGCGGTCGGCATGTCCGCCTTCGGCTATGCGCTGGTGCCTCTCTATCGCGCGATCTGCGAGGTGACCGGTGTCAACATCCTGGCCCTGTCCGAATTGCAGGTGCCCGGCGGCGCGAGCGGCGGCAAGGACGTGCGCCTGCCGGCCAACACGCAGGTCGACCTGAGCCGCACCATCACCGTCGAGTTCGATGCGAACGTGAGAGGGCTGTGGGACTTCAAGCCTGCGCAGGGTTCGATGCAGGTGCATCCCGGCCAACTGAACACGGTGATGTACGAATTCCAGAACGTGCAGAACCGACGCATGTCCGCACAAGCCATTCCGAGCTATGCGCCGCAGCAGGCAGCGCCGTATTTCAACAAGCTCGAATGCTTCTGCTTCAACCAGTACACACTGGATCCGGGCGAAAAGAAGCAGTGGCCGGTGGCTTTCGTGATCGACCCCAAGATCTCTAAAGACGTCAAGACGATCACGCTGTCGTACACCTTCTTCGAGGTCGGCGGCAAGATGCCTGCGGCACCGGTGGCCGCCAACGACGAGAAATCGCCGGCCCCCGGGCGGGAGCGGTCATGAGCCTGCCCGAAGCGCCCCGCAGGGGCTCCATATGGCGCACCTTCAGAGCCGTGGCCTGGGGATTTTTCGGCGTGCGGAAAAACAGCGCCTATGAGGAAGACATCGCGAGGCTCACGCCGTTGCATGTCGTCGCAGCCGGGCTGATTGCCGCCATCCTCTTCGTGGTGGCCTTGATCGTCATCGTGAAGTATGTCGTTGCAGCGTGAATGCAGTCCAGAGCGAACCGCCACCAAGATTCGAACCGAGAGAGAGAAAGCTGAGACCCCTATGAGTTCAACCACCCACGGCAGGACGCCCTACTATTTCGTGCCGGGGCCATCGGCCTATCCGGTCATGGCCGCCATCGGCCTGTTGTTCGTGGTCTTCGGGGCTGCACAGTGGATCAACGGCCACCAGTGGGGTGCGTGGTCTCTGCTCGTCGGCATGTGCTGGTGGCTCAGCACGCTCTTCGTCTGGTTCCGCCAGTCGGTGCGCGAAAGCGAGAGCGGCCAGTACGGGCACAAGATCGACCTGTCGTTCCGCTGGAGCATGAGTTGGTTCATCTTTTCCGAAGTCATGTTCTTCGGTGCCTTCTTCACGGCGCTGTGGTGGACCCGGACCCATGCGTTGCCAGCGCTCGGAAGCCTCGACAACGCCTTGCTGTGGCCTGACTTCAAGGCGGTGTGGCCCAGCGTCGCGGCGGGAGCCACGGGCTCGCCTGCGGGCATCGTCGAGCCGTTCCAGACGGTCGGGCCTTTCTGGCTGCCGACCATCAATACGGCGCTGCTGCTCAGTTCGGGCGTGACCCTCACCATCGCGCACCATGCGTTGCGGGCCAATCATCGTGCGCAGGCCGTGCGCTTCATGTACCTGACCGTGCTGCTCGGGGTGACCTTCCTGGCCGTCCAGGGCTATGAGTACCACCACCTCTACACCGAGTTGAACCTCAAGCTCAGCTCGGGCGCCTACGGGTCGACCTTCTTCATGCTGACCGGCTTCCACGGCTTGCACGTGTTCATCGGCATGTTGATGCTACTGTTCATCACGCTTCGGCTGCGCAGTGGGCACTTCACGCCCGACCGGCATTTCGGCTTCGAAGGAGCGGCCTGGTACTGGCACTTCGTCGACGTGGTGTGGCTCGGCTTGTACTTCCTGGTCTACTGGCTTTGAACGTACAGCGCGGCACCCGAAAAAAGCGCCGCGAGGCGCTTTTTTCATGGCGGCTGTGGAACGAGCA
>JAHJOG010000271.1 GCA_018820395.1 Gammaproteobacteria bacterium
CGGTCGGTGATGAAGAAGTAGCCGTCTTCGTCCATGCGGCCCATGTCGCCCGATCGGAAGAAGCGCTTGCCTTCGAATTCGATGAAGGCGGCGGCCGTCGCGTCGGGGCGCTTCCAGTAGCCGGCGAACACCTCGGGGCCGTGGATGATGATCTCGCCCGACTCGCCCACCGGCAGTTCGATGAGCGTGTCGGGGTCGACCACGCGCGCGTCGGTGCTCATGAAGGGAATGCCCAGGCACTGCTGCTTGGGCCGCTCGTGCGGGTTGGCGTGCGAGGGCGCGGCGGTTTCGGTGAGGCCGTAGCCTTCCATGTAGCTCAGTCCGTACTGTTCGTAGAGACGCTGCGCCACGGCCTGCGGCATGGCCGCGCCGCCGCCGCCGATGTACACGAGGCTGCTGAGGTCGAAGCTGGCGAGGTTGGGGCTTCCCATCAGGTCGATCACCATCGTCGGGATGTTGGTCCAGCTCGTCACCTTGCGGATCGAGATCAGCCGGCCTGCGACTTCGCGGTCCCAGCGCGGCATGATGAGCAGCGTGCCGCCGGCGACGATGGTGGTGTGCATCATGCTCACCACGCCGGTGATGTGGAACATGGGCACCACGGCCAGCACCACGTTCTCGCTGGAATTCAATCCCCAGAGCTGGCTCGCGAAGGCGTTGTGCATCAGGCTAGAGTGGTGGTGGATGCAGCCCTTGGGCAACCCGGTGGTGCCGCTGGTGTAGGGCAGCAGCGCCATGTCGTCGGCGCCCACCACGTGCTCCGGTGGTGCATGCCCCGCGTCGAGCGCATCGGTCCAGCTCAAGGTCGCGCCGCCCGCCAGCTCGGGCAAGGGATGGCGCGCGAGCAGCCAGTCGCGCCACGCGGGTGCGGGCGCCTCGTCGCCGCTCACGTCGGCGTCGAAGGCGTCGGTGAACTGGGTCACGATCATGTGCGCCAGGCGTTGTTCGGCGGGGAGCGCGTTGCTGGCCTTGGCCAGCTCGGGCGCGAGGTCGCCAGTGATGATCGCCAACCGGGCATCGGGGTCGACGATGTAGTGCTTGAGCTCTTCGGCCCGGTTCATCGGGTTGACCGGCACGACCACCGCGTTGGCACGCAGGATCGCGAAATGCGCGATCACGAGTTGCGGGCAGTTCTGCATGTCGAGCACGACCCGGTCGCCGCGCTTCACGCCGAGCGCATGCAGCGTGCCGGCCAGCCGCTCGGCCTGGGCCATGAACTCGCGGTAGGTGACGACGCTGCCGAAGAAGACCAGCGCAGCCTTGTCGGGATAGCGGGCGGCGGAGGTCGCCAGGTTGTGCCACAGCGAGGTGGCGGGCACGGTGATCGAGTGCGGAAGGCGCTTCGGCCAGAACTTCAGATGCGGGCGGTCCATGAACTCTCCAAGACAGCGGTCGAGCCTACGATGCCGCGCCGTGCCGCCGCATCGGGAAAGCCCGCATGGCCAGTGCGCCTGCGCACCATTCGGCATCCCCAAAACGGTGCGGCGTCTGGGCGCGGGCCGGGCACGAAAGCTGCTGACTCCGGTCGACAAACCATCGAACCGGAGAACGACCGTGAAGCTTTCTGTCCACCGCATCGCATGCCTTCTTGCCGCCGGCTTGCTAGCCACGGGCGCCGCCCAGGCGCAGTCGGCCCTGGACAACATCATGAAGTCCAAGACGATCAAGATCGCGATCCCCACCGACTACCCGCCCTACGGATCGGTCGACACCAGCATGAAGCCGCAGGGCCTGGACGTCGACATGGCCGAGCTCATCGCCAAGAAGATGGGCGTCAAGGTCGATCTGGTGCCGGTGACCAGTGCCAATCGCATCCCCTACCTGCAGACGAAGAAGGCCGACCTGGTGATCTCCACGCTGGGCAAGAACGCCGAGCGCGAGAAGGTCATCGACTTCAGCGCGGCGTATGCGCCTTTCTTCCAGGGCGTGTTCGGCCCGAAGAGCATGACCATCAAGAGCTTCGCCGACATGGGCGGCAAGTCGGTGGCGGTCACGCGCGGCGCCATGGAAGACCAGGAGCTGGGCAAGGTCGCGCCGCCCACCACCGACTTCAAGCGCTTCGAGGACAACAACGCCACCATCGCCGCCTTCGTCGCCGGCCAGACGCAGACCCTCGCAGCCAGCGGCGCCGTGGCCGCCGAGCTGCTGCGCAAGAACCCGCAGCTCAACGCCGAATACAAGCTGCTGCTGAAAGACAGCCCCTGCTTCGTCGGCATCGCCAAGGGCGACGACAAGCTGAAGGCCAAGGTCGACGAGATCATCGCCGCGGCGAAGAAGGACGGCACGCTCGACGCCATGGCCAAGAAATGGCTCGGCCGCGAGGCGGGTGACCTGCCGCTCTGAGCGGCATCATGGGCATCGAGTTCGACTTCGGCGTCGTCTTCGCCGCCTGGCCCTTGCTGCTCAAGGGCGTGGCCTGGACGATCGGCCTGACTGCAATCGCCACAGCGATCGGCATGGTGGTCGGCGTGGCGTGCGCCTGGTCGCGCGCTTCGGGGCCGCTCTGGCTGCGATGGGTGGTGGGTGCGTACGTGGAGCTGATCCGCAACACGCCCTTCATCGTGCAGCTCTTCTTCATCTTCTTCGGCCTGCCCGCGGCGGGCTTCAAGCTGTCGCCCGAAGTCGCATCGATCATCGCGATGGTGCTCAACCTGGGCGCCTACGCCACCGAGATCATCCGCGCGGGCATCCAGGCCACGCCCAAGGGGCAGATCGAGGCAGCCGTGAGCTTGGCGCTCGACAAGCGGCAGGTGTTCATGCGCGTGGTGCTGCCGCCGGCGCTCAAGAAGGTGTGGCCGTCGATGATCAGCCAGATCATCATCGTCATGCTGGGCTCGGCGGTGTGCGGGCAGATCTCGGTGGAAGAGTTGAGCTACGCCGCCAACCTGATCCAGAGCCGCACCTTCCGCGCCTTCGAGGCCTTCATCGTCGCGACGCTGATCTACCTGGCGCTGTCGATCGGGCTGCGCCGGCTGCTCGACTGGGCCGGCCCACGCTTCTTCTTCGGCCGATGAGGATGACGCCGACATGACCAGCTTCACCCTCTGGGACATCCTGCGCAACCTGCTGCTCGCGCTGCGCTGGACGGTGGTGCTGTCGCTCATCGCATTCATCGGCGGCGGGCTGGTGGGCGGCTTGCTCCTCTTCGTGCGCCTGCGCGCAGGCAAGTGGCTCGACCGCGCCATCGGGATGTACGTCCAGCTGTTTCAGGGCACGCCGCTCTTGATGCAGCTCTTTCTCGCCTACTTCGGCATCGCGCTCCTCGGCGTCGACGTGTCGGCCTGGACCGCCGCCTCGGTGGCGCTCACGCTCTATGCCAGCGCCTACCTGACCGAGATCTGGCGCGGCTGCGTCGCCTCGGTCCCCAAGGGGCAGTGGGAAGCTTCGGGCAGCCTGGCGCTCAGCTTCGGCGAGCAGATGCGGCACGTGATCCTTCCGCAAGCGACCCGCATCGCCGTGGCGCCGACGGTCGGCTTTCTGGTGCAGGTGATCAAGGGCACGGCGCTGGCGTCGGTCATCGGCTTCGTCGAACTCACCAAGGCCGGCAGCATGATCTCGAACGCCACCTTTCGGCCCTTCGTGGTGTTCAGCTGCGTGGCCCTGCTCTACTTCGCGCTGTGCTACCCGGTGAGCCTCTATGCGCAGTTCCTCGAAAGGAAGATCCATGGCGCTCGCCGCTGAACCCTCGACGGCTGCTGCTCCCGAGAAGAGCAGCACCGGAACCATCGTGCGCATCACGGCGCTGCGCAAATCCTACGGCAGCAACGAGGTGCTCAAGGGCATCGATCTCGACGTGAAGCGCGGCGAGGTGATCGCCATCATCGGCAAGAGCGGCTCCGGCAAGAGCACGCTGCTGCGCTGCATCAACGGGCTGGAAGAGTTCCAGGACGGCTCGCTCACGGTCGACGGCAAGCCGCTCTTGCATGAAAGCGCCATGGCCATGCGCGAGTTGCGGCAGCGCGTGGGCATGATCTTCCAGAGCTTCAACCTGTTCCCGCACCTGAGCGTGGGCCGCAACGTCATGCTGGCTCCCACGCTGGTCAAGAAGCGCGGTGCGTCCGAGGCCGCCGCGCAGGCGCGCAAGCTGCTGACGCGCGTGGGCCTGGCCGAGAAGTTCGACGCCATGCCCGACCAGCTGTCGGGCGGTCAGCAGCAGCGCGTGGCGATCGCGCGCGCGCTGGCCATGGAGCCGGCCGTGCTGCTGTGCGACGAAATCACCTCGGCGCTCGACCCCGAGCTGGTCGGCGAAGTGCTGCGCGTTGTGGAATCGCTCGCGGTCGAAGGCATGACGCTCCTGATGGTGACGCACGAGATGAGCTTCGCGCGCAAGGTGAGCGACCGCGTGATCTTCATGCATCAGGGCCGCGTTCACGAGATGGGCCCGCCCACCGAGGTGTTCGGCAATCCGAAGACGGCCGAACTCAAGCAGTTTCTCTCGTCGCTGCACGACTGAGCCGCGCCACCGGTTCGGCGCATCCAAGCCTGAGAAGGCGTCGGCGCGGCTTGTGGCAAGCTTGCGGCGTATGCCTCGCCTTCCTTCATCCCCCTGCACCCGGCGCCGGGCGCTGAGCCTGCTGGCCGCCGCGTTGGCGGTGCCCGCATCGTCCGGCGCGATGGCCGGCTTCAACTTCTTCACCAGCGAATACACCGCGACCCGCGAAGAGCTGCAGGCGCAGATCGACAAGCGCTTTCCGGTGCAGTCGCGCTACGCGGAACTCTTCACGGTGTCGTTGCGCCAACCGAAGCTGGAGCTCGATCCGATCCGCAACCGGGCAGCGATCACCGCGCTGTTGACGATCCAGAGCCCGCTGATCCAGCCGCCAAAGGTCGATGGAATCGTGTCGGTGAGCAGCGCCCTCAAATACGACGCCGAATCGCGCGCGCTCCGGCTCGAACGACCCAAGGCCGAGCGCATCGAGATCCACGGTCTCGAAGGGCGCGATGCAGAGCGGCTGCAGCAGATCGGCGGTGTGGTGGCGCAGGAGCTGCTGCGCAATCAGCCACTGCGCACGTTCACGGAGAAGGAACTCACGGTGGGTCGCAAGAGCTATGTGATCGGGGAGATCACGGTAGAGGATGACGGGATCAAGGTGCAGCTGCTGTAGTTGCTTCTGCGCGGTCGTCGCGCCTGGCCCCGTGTGTAGTCCGTCCCGTAGTCACGGTTTGTCCTCTGGACTGTCTGCCTGGGAGGTGACGCTCGTTTGCCCCATGGACAGTCCGCCCGGCAAGCAGTGCGGTCTGTTCCGGCTTCACTGCAGCGGCCCTTCGGGCTTCCTTGCGGTGCTCGCACTTCGCGGGGTCCGCACAAACTCGCCTGCGGCTCAGACATGTGCGGCCCTTTTTCCGCGAAGTGCTGTGCTCCTCAGCGC
>JAHJOG010000272.1 GCA_018820395.1 Gammaproteobacteria bacterium
CCATCGAGCGGGCTCAGCTTGCCCATCAGCACGAAGTAATAGCCCTTGAAGGCGCCGGTGCGTTCCAGAGCCGCCTGGTCTGCCGGCGTCTCGACCACGCACAGCTTGGTGGCATCGCGGCGCGCATCGGCGCACACGCGGCAGATCGGAGCCTCGGTGAAGGTGTTGCAGCGATCGCAATGCCGCACCTGCGTCGACGCCTGCTGCAAAGCGCGCGACAGCACCTGCGCGCCGTCACGGTCGTGTTGAAGCAGATGAAAGGCCATCCTCGAGGCCGACTTGACTCCCACGCCCGGGAGCCGCCGCAAGGCTTCGATCAGTCCGTCCAGCGCGCTCGAGTCCGCCATCAGGCCGTGCGCGCGCTCTTCAGAAAGGCAGCTTCATGCCGGGCGGCAGGCCGGGCATGCCAGCGCTCAGCTTGCCCATCTTTTCCTCGCTGGTTTCTTCGGCCTTGCGCACCGCGGCGTTGAAGGCCGCGGCGACCAGGTCTTCGAGCATGTCCTTGTCGTCCGTGAGCAGGCTCGGATCGATGGTGATGCGCTTCACGTCGTGCTTGCACGTCATCAGCACCTTCACCAGGCCGGCGCCCGATTCGCCTTCGACCTCGATGGTGGCCAGCTCTTCCTGAGCCTTCTTGAGGTTGTCCTGCATGGCCTGCGCCTGCTTCATCAGGCCGGCAAGTTGTCCTTTGTTGAACATGTTTCGATCCTGTGTATGTCGTTGGATAAAAGGTTGAAAGAAGAATATTCGAAATCGACTTCAGGCCGGGCGCAAGGTGCCCGGAACGATCCGCGCGTCCCATTCGCGCATCATGGTCTGGATCTCGGGATCGCTGTGAATGGCCTCCTCGGCCGCCCGCTGTCGTGCTTCGGCCAGCCGCCGGTTACGCATCGCCGGACTGTCGCTCACCATTCCGATTTCGATGGCGATCCTGACGCCGTGGCCCAGTGCGGCCAGCGCCGCCTGCAGCTTGTCACGGCTGCTCGGCTGGTTGAGCGATTCTCGCTCGATCCGCAAGAGCCATTGGTCCACGTCGCGCGCCACCAGTTGCGATTGCAGCGCCAGCTCCCTGGCCAACGCCGCAATGGCTTCGGCCGCCACCAGGTCGGTCACCAGCGCGTGCCAGAAGTCGCCTTCCTCACTGGACACCATGGCGGTCGCCTCGCTCTCGCTCGCGCGGGCGGCGTCGTATGCCGCTTCGCGCGCACCGGCCGGAGGCTGCACACGCACCTGAACGGCCATCACCTGCATGTCGGCCTGCTCGATGCGGACGCGAGGCGTTGCGGGTGCGGAATCCGCGTCGCCGGGTGCGGGGCTCGACCTCGGAGGAAGCGATTCGATCACCGGCAGACGTTGCCCTGGCGGCGCAGCGGGCCTCGACGCGGGGCCTGGCTCGGCCGGCGCCTGCGCTCTCGACGCGGGCCTTGCCTGGCCCTCCGCGCGTTCGGCCAGGGGTTCGGGCGAGTGCGCAGGGGAAGATGCACGCACAGGTGCGGATGGGGGCTGAAGAACTGCCCTGGCTGCAGCCGGCACCGGCGTCAACGCCGGTGCCGACGCCTCATTCAGAGTTTTTTTTTCCTCGCTCGCCGCTCCGGACGGCTTGAAAGCCAGCAGCCGCAGCAACACCATCGTGAGCGCCGCATATTCATCCGGCGCGAGACCCAGCTCGGCGCGACCGTGCAGGCAGAGGCTGTAGAGGAGTTGAGTCTCGTCGGGCGGCATCAGCGCAGCGAGACGGACCGTTTCGGCTTCATCCGGGTCGGACGCGACGGTGGCTTCGATGCGTGCCGGCACCGCCTGCAGCACGGCCATGCCCTGCAGCACCGCCGTCATCTCCTCCAGCGTCGAAGCGGCAGAAAGCCCCTCGCGCCGCAGACCTTCGGCCGTTTCCACCACCGTCTTCCCGTCGCCCAGAGCCAGTGCCTCGATCAGGCGCAGCACGTGGCCGCGGTCGACGCTGCCGAGCATCTGTCGCACACCCGCTTCGACCAATCGGCCGTCGCCGAACGCGATGGCCTGGTCGGTCAGCGACAACGCATCGCGCATCGATCCGCGGGCGGCACGGGCGATGAGCCGCAAGGCGTGCGCCTCGGCAGGGACTTCTTCGGCTTGCAGCACGCGCGTCAGATGGTCGAGCACCGTCTCTGCTGCCATGGGACGCAAATTGAATTGCAGGCAGCGCGAGAGCACGGTGACGGGGACCTTCTGCGGATCGGTCGTCGCCAACACAAACTTGAGGTATTCGGGCGGCTCCTCGAGCGTCTTCAACATCGCGTTGAACGCGTGGCCCGTGAGCATGTGCACTTCGTCGATCATGAATACCTTGAAGCGTCCCTGGACCGGCTTGTACACCGCCTGTTCGAGCAGTGCCTGCACCTCGTCCACACCACGGTTCGACGCAGCGTCGAGCTCGGTGTAGTCCACGAAACGTCCCGAATCGATGTCGCGGCAGGCCTGGCAAACGCCGCAAGGCGCCGCCGTGATCCCGCCCTGCCCGTCCGTGCCCTGGCAATTGAGCGACTTGGCCAGGATGCGCGACACCGTCGTCTTTCCGACGCCGCGCGTGCCCGTGAACAGATAGGCATGGTGCAAGCGCTGCGAAGTCAGTGCGTTTTCCAGCGCCTGCACCACATGCTCCTGCCCGACCATCTCGCTGAACGTACGGGGGCGGTGTTTGCGAGCGAGCACGAGATAGGCCATCGGCGCATTTTAGGTCGCCTGTCCGTCGCGCCCCGGGTGAGTGTGCGCCTAGACTCTTCCGCCCCGAAGACGAGATCGAGCATCGAAGCTCTGCGGAACCCTCACTCGAAGTTTGGTATTGCGCCCTACCCTACAATGGCTCCTGACGGGCCTCCCCGCATGGTGAAGTGGCCAACCGGGTCAGGTGGGGAACCAAGCAGCCCTAACTGCGTAGTCAGTGCCGGGGGTAAGGCTCGTCAACTAATTCCGAAGAAGTCCAAGGCTGACAAATAGTTAGCCGCCGACAAGGACTTACCGACCTCTCGCTGTATCACTTGCCTGTGTCACTTCCGAAAAACCGGTCCGCGAAGATGCGGTCCAGCACCACGGAAAACGACATGGCGAAAGTCGAAGGGTTGAACCTGCGGGGCTCCCGTTACTACGTCCGGGTACTCATTCCCGACGACCTCAAAGCTGCCTTCGGGAAGCACCGCGTGAACCTCTCCTTGGGCACCAGCGACCGCCGCGAGGCGACCCTCCTGGCAACCCTCAAGAGGGCCGAGTGGCTCGCCGACTTCCAGGCGAAGCGGAGCGAGTTGAACCCGTCGCTGGTTGGCGCCATCACGCCCGACATGGCCGCACTGTTAGCCGCTCGGGTCCGGGCCTATGTGCTTGCCGACGATGACCGCGTGCGTGCCGATCTGCCGCTCCTTGCGGAGATGGTTCACATTCGTCGCGAGCTTGCGAAGCGGGACGCCAACCCGCTCATCATCCCTCAGTGGGAACCCTCAGAGCCCCGTGTCGATGACCTGACCGGCGCCACCGAGGAGGAGCGTGAGGAACTGTCCGGCGTGAATGCCTACCTTGATGGGAAAGCTGCCGTGGCACTTGCTGGCCGCAACCTCGCTGCCGTGCTCCCGCTGGTGCAAGCCGAAGCCGCCAAGCTCGGGGTTGTGTTCGATGCCAAGACACCCGGCGCCCGCGAGGCCCTTTTGTTGGCCCTCAACGCCTACCGCACCGGGCTACGTGGGGTGACCCTTAGGGACGCCGGGGAGGTGGTCGCTACACCAGTGGTCTCTGCCACCGTGTCCCCGAAGCTTAAGGCCCGCACCCTTCGGGACGTATTCGATCAATGGAAGGTGTCGGGTTCCAAGAGGCGCTCGGACGATTCCATCGCGGCCTATGACCGTGCCCTGCGACAGTTCGAGGGGCAGCATCATGGCGTCAACCTGGAGGCCATCAATCGCGAGCTTGGCAACGCCTACCGCACATGGCTGCGAGGCCAGTCGTCCATCTCGTCCAAGACACAGCGCGACCGCATCACGGCCCTCAAGTCCCTGCTCAAGTTCGCTGCTATCGAACTCGAATGGATTCCCAAGCACCCCTGGATGGGGCTCGACATCGAGACCATCACCGAAGACCCGCGCCGTGCATGGGAGGATGAAGAACTGGCGACGTTGTTTGCCGCACCGCTGCACGCGAGCTACGTACTTCCGAAGGCCCGCAACGCTGGCCGGGAAGCGGCCTACTGGCTTCCCCTTCTGGGTCTCTTCACGGGGGCTCGATTGGGTGAACTCTGCCAGCTTCGGACGGCTGATGTGCAGAACGTGAAAGGCATCGACGTGCTGGTGGTCACGGACGATGGTGAGGACCAGAAGGTGAAGACCGAGGCCGGACGCCGAAGCGTTCCGATCCACAGCGAACTCATTCGCCTCGGCTTTCTTCGGTACGTCGAGACCATCAGGGCATCGGAAAGCGACGCCTTATGGCCCTCTCTGCCGCTCCGTGAAGGGAAGCCGAGCGACTACTTCGGGCGATGGTTCCGCGAGCACCGGACGCCGCTGGGGCTGAAGCCGACCTTCCACTACTTCCGGCATACGGTGCGCCCGTTGATGCGCCGCGCCGGGTTCAGTGAAAGCACGCAGGACAAGATCACGGGTCACGAAACAAAAGGGAGTATTGGTAGCACCGTCTACGATCACTGGACGCTGAAAGAGCTTCAGAGCGCCGTAGAAGCGATCCAGTACCCCACCCTCAGGTTGTGTGTTGTGACGCCGTCAGGGTTGACGGACTGACTGAGCTGCCCGCTACATGGAGCGCCAACAAGTCTTTTCCTTCTGCGTCGCGTGTTGCAACGAACAGAGCTGGATTTCCCATGATCTGCGTAGGCGCCCACAGCACCTTCACGTCACCGAAGGAGTGGCGCCTAACCCCGAAGGTGGATATCGAGCACGTGACCGGACCTCGGATGTTCATCGCCAGAATCTCCCGGAACACCGAAGGATCGATCTTCTGAATAAAAAATGGCCTACCCAGGGAGTCGCGGGGGGGTTCCCAGATCAACTCGAACGCCTTGTGCTCGGGGGTTGCTCTCGCTACGAGATGGTCGTGCACGTATTGCTGCTGGACAAGTTTCGCAACGACTTCAGAGACATAGCCAAGTAGGTTGCCATTTGCGTCAAACACATTGTTGTCTGGCGAACAGATCACCGTCTCTGCATCGAGTTCTTCCGTCGCGGGAACTTTCACCCGAATCTGCTCGACGGAAATAGTTGTTTCCTTCTGCCAGAGCGAACTCCCGATGCCGAACATCGCGGGAAAACGTTCTTCGTCGATGTCATCGAGCGCAACAGTCTCCATGTCGTAAAGAGTTGCAGCGCGACGCGCCTCCGGCGTGAATCCTTTGCGGGACGCGAGTATCAGTGCATTCGTCGGAAGACGGCTATGCTTTTCCTTCATGGCGTCCACCCATCCCACGTCAGCCGGTCGGGCATGGTCTCTGCATTCGACGCATACCCGCACGGGTGTGCCACCCACGCTACTTTCGATGCAAACGTCCACCTCCCGCAGCCCCTTTGTGAGACGGTCACGGAGAAGCTTTGACTCGGTAACCTTCGCGCCGTCGGCGAGATTGATCCGAATGGCATATATGAGACGCTGAAACTCATTTGAACGTCGCGGCATAAGCTGATTTTCCCATGCGGTCGCGCGGTCCTTGAGCATGGCCGGCAGTAGCACCGAAGTGACCTATTTCCTGAACTCCGTGGACTCGGGTTCGTGGGGCTTCGGGATCAGCGAGTAGGTAGGCTGGCCACCGGCCGATTGCGCGGTCGCGTGGCATGTCGTTTCTGCGGGTAGATGCCACGATGAGCCCTCCCTACCCCTTGCCTCCTCTAAATGGCGTCTCCTGGCCCCTTACAGCGAGCCCGCACGGGGCATCCTCACCGCCCGTTCACTCCGGCAACTGATCCAATTCATCCAGCGTCGCCCTCAGTTCCTTTAACCCCTTCACAGCCGCTTTGAAAGCCGTGATCGACACGCCCTGCCCTATCGCACAGACCATCACGAACTTCTCGAAGGCATCCCCGATGGGACCCTCCAGCAAGTCATGGCTTTCGAGGATTGAGTTGCCTGCGAGGAACAATTCAGCGAGCGCCCGTGCGGGCCGTGAATGGGCCTTGTCGAAGGTTGCCGTGAGGACTGCGAATTCGGCTGGTGAGGCGGGCATGAACGGGCTCCCGAAGCGGCAACAACGATACCGGGTATGGATCGGCAAGTCACGCTCGATCGTTTCGCTCGACGTCTTCAAGGCGTCGTTTCGCTTGCGAGGCCGGTCCTCTCGGCTAAACCCTGTGGGGGTTGCCCCCTCCGGGCGCACCGTTTAGGCTCCCTCTGAGGCCCGATCCCGATTCCCACGATTCACACAGGAGGCAGATATGGCAGGTTGGTTTGAAGTGAGCAAGAGCACCAGGGGTCAGTACTTCTTCGTGCTCAAGGCCGGCAACGCTGAGACGATCTTGACCAGCGAGGAGTACACGAGCAAGGCGTCTGCGGACGGTGGCATTGCCGCAGTGCAATCCAACTGCACTTCTACCGATCGCTATGAAAAGAAGACCTCCAGCAACGGGAAGCCGTTCTTCATCTTGAAGGCCGCGAACCATCAGGTCATCGGGACGAGCCAGATGTATGCGTCGGAGCAGTCTCGCGACGGAGGCATCGAGGCGGTAAAGAGCAACGGCACGACGAAGACGATCAAGGACAACACCTGAAGGGGAGCCCGAAGGGGGTCGCACAGATACCCGGAGGGATGCTATCAAAATGATAGCAAAACAAGACGTTGTCCGAGACCCAAAGGTTTCCAACAGGTGCCCGCCCGTGGATCAGGCATCCATTCAGAACAGAGCACAGCGGCGACCCTTGCTGGTGAGCACAGGAGACGAGTTCGAGGGCCGATGCACCCTACCCCTCGCCTCGCGGTGATCGCGGCTCCTACGCTGCTACGGCAAGCCTGCGCAGCATCGCTTACCGGCTGACCTTTACGAGCATCTCCATGCCGTCATCAACGCCATACGATCCAGCCGACAACACGACCTCCACCGGCAGGCCCATCTCTCGGGAAACCTTCTCGGCAGACACCCGACACCACTCGCGCTGTTGCGACAGGCTTCTCCAGTGGACATGCTCGGTCTCTTTGTCGTACCTCCGAACGGCTTCCCCAAGGAGGCGCCGAGTGCCCACATAAAGGGCGTCCTGATCTTCGCGACCCAGTTTGTCGGCGCCTTGGATGTAGGCGCCCTGCTTGCGGATGGTGGGAAGGACCTCATCGGTGATCCAGCGCCGAAAAGCCTTGGCCTCGGGCTTGTTGGACCCAAAGATGGCCTGAAAGAGCCCGGACTCGCTTATGACCGCTACGCCTCGATTTCCAAAACCGGCGAGTTGCAGGTTTTGCCGTTGATCGTCGTCGAGCCGCTTGGTCATCTCGTAAGCGTCTGAGTAGTCGAGAGCGTTTGCAACGTCCCTCGCGATGAACCACGGTTCGCCGTCACGCAGCAGTGCCCGCAGGGAGATGCTGAGGGTCTCTTTCACGGTGAACGTGAAGGTGAACCACTGGGGTGGCGCTGGGGACGTGGACACTCCCTCTGGCTTCGGGGTCGATGTCATGCTCATACGCCACCCTCCTTGTTTTCAATGGACTGAAACACGCGGGCTCCCGAGGGCTTCGCGAGGGTCATCATCTCGTGCGCCGCTCGGCGGTTCACGGCGTAGACCAACTGGACTCGCAGGAGGCGGTCTACAGCGGCGGCGTTCGTGAGATGTTCGCCGGTCTTGCTCTTGTGCTCGCGGATGTAGCTCTTCAGGGCACCGAACGTGGAGTTCCTGAAGGTGATGGAACGAACGATGAGGACTTCCTCGCTGGTGTTCGGGGTGGCTGGCTGAGCGGCGGGGATGTATGTCAAGGTTGACATGGATTTCTTTCGGTTGAGGATGAAGAAAAGCCCCGCACACCGTGAGGCATGAAGGGCTCGGGGGAAAAGGGCGCCAGCGCCGGTTTGCGCTTGCAGAGGCGACCTATCGGCAGCGGCTTGGAGTCACGTTATGGCGGACATGAGGGGCAACAAGCCACTGGCGATAGGAAGCTCGGGAGGGGCATCGTGGATTGAGGAGACCACGAAAGAATCACACCGTCAGAGGTGCAGCGTGAAGGGCTCAGGTTGGACACCTGAGGATGGCCTGAGGGGGCCACAACCGGGGGCTTCACGGGCATCATTCGGGGCATCCATCATGAGGATGAATCTCCTTGGTCTCACCATCGAACGATGCAGCCTGAAGGGCTCCTGTTGGTCTCGCTGAGGTCGCCACGCGGGGGTATCAACTGGTCACCTTCAGAAGCGTCTCCGTGTGTTCGGTCCTCCGCTCACCCCTGATGAGGGATGCACCCTAAGAACATCCTCAGGGCCTCGCCTTCGGCATTGGAAACGTTACCTATACGGCGAAATTGAGGAGCCAGCGTCCATGCGGGTTGCGGGCCGATTGGTGCTTATTATTTAAGCAGACAACATGGGGTATTTCCGTTACACAAGCCCTGGATTGCCGACTTTCCAAAGGGCATACAGAGCCTGCGGCAACTGTCGCTCGGCTCCGATCAGTTCGAGCCAGTTGCGAGAGAACGCGGAAGCCTCCTCCTGATGCTCCTCAGGGTTGCGTCTACGGTCCGCCATAGGGACGACGAGCCTGCCCTCTTCGTCAACCGCGCAGGTCTCGATGGATGCCACGATGTCGGCCAAGTCGTCCTCGAACGAGCGGGGCATGGCTTCTGCCTTGGCGCGACTTGCTGCCATCGCGAGTCGGCCGCAGGGTCGGCATCGGCCTTGACGGAACAGAGGTGGTCGAGACTTGTCGGAGCCGAAGGCGTCCAGAGGAAGCGTGTGTTGACAGGCGGGGCACCGCTTGGACACCGGCATGGGCGTGCTTGGGGTGGCCCTGAGGGGGTCGGGAGAGATGTTCATGGGCCGTGTGGCTTGTGAGTTGAACGGGAGGGTGGCGGCATGCGCCGGGCAGGAGAAGCAACAAGCCATCGTTCCGCCGGATGGAGCGGGCAATCTGGTGTTGAGTGCCGGGACGCACGAGCCTCGGAGTCGGCCGGCAGGTCCGGGTCGCCGGAGTGGCTTTCAACTGCCTGCCCAAGTAAGGCACCTATTCAGGTAGCTGAACGGCTCGGACGGTGGGCGGGCCAAGTGTGGGGGGTATTCGGTTTTAGCCGGCTGAGTCGGCCGGAGCGGCCGGCGCGGTGACCAGCGAGTCGTATGCCCGGATCACCTTCAGGTGGAACGAGGCGGACACCCACATGGCGTAGGCGTAGACCAGTTCCTTGCACACGAAGGTGCCCTCGTAGCGGCCCCGCTCGGCGGCGACCGGCTTAATCCCGGAATTCCGGGAATTGGAAAGCTCGGCGATCAGTTCGGCCGTGGAGGACACGACGAGCCAGTGGTTCGGTTGGTCCTTCTTCTCCCCTCCAGCCGCCTTGTGGAGGTCGTTCAGGTTGTACCGGCCGGCGTCGTCGCGGCGGATGAGGATTCCCGAGAGGTCCATCGGGGTGGGTCGTGGAACGGGGGCCGCTACCATGCCGCCACAATCGCCGCCGAGGAGACCACATGAGCGAACAGAATCAGAAAGCCCCAAGCACCGCCATGTGGTGCCTCGCGACCGGGTTGCTCACGGCGGCGTTCCTGTTGGTACTTGACCGCTTTATGTACCTTGACCTGTCGGGGCTAAAGCGCGTGCCCACCAGCGCGTGGACAACGTTTGCAATCGCTGTGGTCGCTTTCGGTGGCGTGGTGCTCACGACCTACACCCACCGGGCGATCTCCAAGCGGCAACTTACCCACGACGCCACGAAATTCGCAGATCAGTTGGCGCATGACACGCGAGAACGAGGCCGCGAAATCAACGCGGAGCTTCGACACGAGGTGTACGTTGAGCTTGCTGCTGAGGTAAGCAAGGCGTCCAGCATCTTCGGCAGGATGGGGAAATTCGACTACAACGAAAAGAACATTTCAGACGAGCTTGCGGGACTGGGGGAAGCGGTCGCAAAAGTGGCCCTTGTGGCCGACCAAGAGACAGCGTTTGCCGCTGAGCGCTTCTACGGGTCTTACATGAGGCTGCTGATGGAGTTACTGCCGGAAGTAGCGCCTGCGGCTCGGCTCATGACTCAAGCAAAGATACTCAAAGAGCGGTACGAGATCGGCGTGGAGCACATCAAGTACCTCTCTGACAAGCATCGATCCAAAGTCGGCGAACCGAATGGGACGGCAGACGCCTTAGAACAACTGGCGTCGGCGGTGATGAAGCAGGCTGACTACGCACGTGCTGCGGAGGCTGCGTGGCGGAAGGCAGAGGATGATCGGCATCAGGCCGAAGTGAAGTTCATCCATGTTTTCTTCGACCGCCATGCGGCGCTAATCGAGCCCCGCGTTGAGGTTCAGTACCTGATCCGGCGTGACCTTGGCCTTGTGTGCGACAAGTCGGCGATGCTGAGTGAAGCTTATGCCGCCCAAGAGGCTGCTTCGACTGGGGCTCTCCGACTTCTCGGCCTTCTGGCGAACCAGAAGCCGGCTTAAAACTTGTACCTTGTGCGCCAGCCATCCTCGCGCATGCCTCCGTAGGCGCAAAAGTCCTTGACGGCGCTTCTGAGCCGGCTCAAAATACGATCTCTATCATATGAGCCGAGGAGGGCTGACATGGCGCACATCGCCTACTACCGCGTTTCCACTGCCGACCAAAGCATCGAGGCCCAGAGGGGAGCGATGGGTGGAAAGTTCGATGAAGAGTTCAGCGACTCCGGGGTCAGTGGGGCCATCCCTGCGGCGAACCGTCCCGGCTTCGCCAAGCTGCTGGCTTTCATCCGCAAGGGGGACACCCTGCACGTCTACGCGGTGGATCGCCTGGGGCGGGATGCGCTCGATGTCCAAGCCACGGTGCGGGCACTCCTGGACAAGGGCGTGGCGGTCGAGGTGTACGGCCTGGGGAGGATCGCCAAGGGCGTCGGTGAACTGATCCTCGCGGTGCTTGCTCAAGTTGCCGACATGGAGCGCCACCGGATCAACGAGCGGACGGCTGCGGGGCGAGAGGCTGCGCGGAAGTCGCTGGCCGAGACTGGGCTGACGCATCGCGGAAAAGCGTCGCTCGGGAGGCCCGCGAAGGGCAACGCTGAGGAGGTCGCGAAGTGGCGCATGGTGAACGGTGCCAGCATCACGGCAACGGCCAAGCACTTCGGCATGTCGCTTGCGACCGTGAAGCGGTATTGCGCCGTCGGGGCGGCGTCGGCATGAGTACGATGAAAGCGGGAGCACCGACACCGCGTGGAGCGCCTGCGGAATGGGTGGCTGAGATGGCATCCCGCTTGGCGCACCTGAAGGACGCCCCAGAGGCCACCGTGTGGGAGGCCATCCCGCCCCTCTTCCCCGAGGTCTACGGAGCGCCTTGCGACCGTGAAAATGCATATCACATCGCCATTGCCGCTGCTGTGGTGAGAGCGGTTCAAGGTGACCGATAGGCGGATGCTGACAAGCGGGTCACCTCTCTCGCCAAGCCGCCCTGCCGCAGATATGCTTCGGGCCGCAACGTGACTACAACCGGGAGTGAACCATGCCATTGCAGCGGGGTTGCGATTTGCCGGAAGACAAGCACTTCACCTATGACGGGTGGGATGTGGTGATTTCCATCGACCGCATCTCGCAGGACGGTTTCGTCAGCGGCCACGTTGACCTCTCCAGAGACGGAAAGCACAAATGCCGAATCGCTCTCACGGGGAAGTGGTCAGCGCCCGATGAAGCCAAAGAGTCGCTCACCATGCGCGCTCAAGCGTGGGCTGACGAATGGAAACAGCGACCGCACGTCAGAGACTCGGGATTCGCTGACTTGTAGCCTACCCGGCGCCTTTCTTGGAGCGCCAGAGCGAACCTTGACAGAGCACCCTCACGCGGCCGAAAGGGAATCACGGAGGGGCACGGGGGGGGGGATTCGCCACCCGGATTTCTTCGAGGGGGCTCAGACATTTTTTCGGAAAAAAGAAAGTGACCTGAGGGAGTAGAGTCGTCTCAGTTCTCGATTCGGCAGTAAAGGAGTTGTATGCCCGATGAAGGTCGAACGAAAGTTCCGAGGGATATCGTGGTCATAGGCGGGTCAGTCCGTGCAATGTCCGCTCTTGCCCGACTGACCTCGGCCTTCCCCCGCGACTATTTATCCGTAATCCTTGTGGCTCTCCAGCGGCCACCAGGAGAGCGAACTGCCGCTGCCTCAATCGAGGACTTCCGGTCACCCCTTCCCATAGGCTATGCCGTGCATGGCGAGACATTGCAGCGGGGGTGGGTCTACGTCGCGCCTCCAAACAAGCTCATGAGCGTCAAGCCAGACGGCACTATCGGGCTCGAAGACGACCCGGCTGGTCGTTCGGTGAACAAGGCGGTTGACCACCTCTTCATATCGGCGGCGAGCGTCTACGGCAGAAGGGTTGTGGGCGTGGTGCTGTCTGGAGTCGGGAGCGACGGGACGGAGGGCTTGATAGCTATCAATGCTGGCGGAGGACTGGGCATCGTCCAAAGCCTTGCAGACGCCCCGTATCCTGGCATGCCCGCCAGCGCAATCCTTGACGACCATCCCGATCAGATCGCGATCCTTGACGACATCCCCAAGGCCATCCTGCAGGTGACCCGCTGAGGCGTTGTTGCGCCGGTCGTTCAGCTCGCGTGAGCCACCTCAGGGAGTGCCTCAAGGGCATCCGCAGGGTACTGCCGCATGAACTCCATCGAGTGCCCTGCCGGCGCATCCATCCAGTCACCATAGGACCCTGCCGGGAGGACGATCACCATGCGCTTCTCCATCTCCGGGCTTGTGATAGTGGCGCATCAGGCCGTGCTCATCGGCGTTCACGGTCAACATGGTGAAGCTGTGAATGGTCTCCCTGCCGGGTTCCTCCACTGCTCCCACAACCCCGCGATCCCCATCGGCTCACCGTCCGCTCGTGCGATGCGCGTTGCGATAGCCTTGCCGGTGCGCCAATCGGGTTCGTAGATGGCCTCGGCGGGGATGATGCAGTGCTGCCCTCCCCTTCAAGCGTCTCGAAAGCTCGGCTTCGCGGCGACGGTCTCCGTGCGGGCGTTGTAGGTGCTCCGTGCGAGCTTCTCGTCCTTGGCCCAAAACGGCAGAAGCCCGAAGACCCCCTCGACGACCTCCACAGCGGGCACCGCCTCGTCCCCTGAGGACCTCTCACGGGGTTTGCGGATGAAGGGCGCCTTTAGCCCCGGATAGATGTGCACGCCTCCCGGTGGAAGCTCCCAGTCAGGCGGAAGGAAGACGCCCATCTTCTCCAGGCGCTTCCTTGTCTTCTCGGCTTGGTAATGGCTGCACATCGCCAGATGCTACCGGCTCCAGCCACGCCAAGGCCGCGTCGGCGGGCGACATCGAGCGCAGCCGCGAGTCCCTCCAGAGGTCCACAGCAACCTCCTCCAGGTCCATAGGATCAACCGTGCGCCATCGCTGCTGAAGCCCATGGGCGCATTCGGAAATCCATAGGCTGGGCGGCAACTTATCCATGACAACACTGTATATTTAACCAGTATGCGTGTCCAGGTCGAAATGCTTTACCGGAGAGGCCGAAGGTTGGCCCAAGTCGAGATTCATGAAAGTGGCCGAATCACCGGCAACATCGAACTGATTCGCGAGGGGCACATCACGTTGGTCCGCTTGTGGCCGACAGGAGCGGCGTTCAAGCCACCCCCGCTCGCGATGCTGTACCGGCCCACACTCACGGCGATCTATTCGGGCACGCTTACGCTGTCGGGAGAGGAGCGCGGACCGGCCGGCTCATGGGTGTTCCAGAAGTGGCACTGTAGGGTGGCCACCGGGTGATGCAATGTGAGGCGGTGCCGCGTCTCATGTGCCACTCTCCAGACGTTCCGAAACTGTTCGTTGCGGTCATCGACCGGCAGGGCCATGGGAGGCCGTGGACGACACTTTCGGTCCAGGCCAATTAGGCCGAGGGAAGATCGAGCCAAACGCCGTAGTTGCCTCTGTCGCCTCCTCCCCGGTCCCATCCGCCCCGCACTTCGGCGCCAGCTTTAAAAGTGGACCACTTCGTGTGCTTGTCCCGTTTGATTGCCTTCCTGAAGTTCTTTGCCATCTGCCGTGGGAGGTAACCCACCGTCAACCCGCGGATGTCCACCCTGACCGCGTTTGAGTCGTGCTTGTTGTCGTTCTCTAACACAAGGTCCGCTTCGACCCTCACAGCCCCGCCTCCCTCACCGGGCTCGCCAAAAAGCTTGTGAAAGGCCTTCTGGTAATTGCTCTCGCCCACCACCTCAAACGAATACGTGCCATCCCCACGAATGCGAGGCTCTACGTTTCCAACGTTCGCTGACGCAGATCGCTTCCTGGTGAAGGCGCGGTAAATGAAGAAGACGATGACAGCGAGGATGACCCAGTGCACCGTCGAGAACGTTCCCATGCTTCTCTCCTTTTTGTCGCGGCGCATCGTGCCACGGAAAACGATTTCAACCTCAACCTCGCGAGGCCGCGCTGCGATTGAGCTTCAACGGCACGACGCTTCGACCAAGAGCAGGAAGATCGCCGCGTGATCCGGGCTTGTGGTCTCAAGTTCATCGGCGTTGTCCGTGAGACTTTCAGCGGCCCTGAAAGCATCTTCACAGCGAAGCACTGTGGTGCTCCACCAGTCCCCCGTCTGATGCCTCATGCAGGCTGCGGCGGCGTTCGTCAGGGCGGAATTAAGGGGGTTCGCTGCGATGCTCGTGGACATGGGCTCGTGTGTGATTACAGCGCCGAAGTTGACGCCTCCCAATCATCAAAGCGAACCCGAGTGGCATCGTCACGTCGCCCCGAAGACCGGCCCGGTGAACCGTGAAATCATCCTCACCCCGTGCCCCTAAGAGGTCTCGTTAACGAGACGATCACGGGGTCAAGACGAGCCCCTGACTGCTACCATCTGAACTTCACTGTGGCACTCACTTGTATCACCTGAGGTCGATAAGTCCCTGTAAGTTGTTGAATTTATTGGACTATTTTGATGGAATGGCGGCGGTAAGGCTCGTCAACTATCTTTTTTCCGACGTCGCGGGCAGACCAAGGTTTGCGACCGGAATTCCGTCGAAGCCGGCGCGCTTCGGACGTACAGTCGAATATCCGACTACCTCCGAGAACGGCCTTCCAGCCTATGCGCCCAGCCATCGCCGTGATCACGCCCTATTGCCGGGAGTCGCTGGAAGTCTTGCGGCAATGCCACGAGAGCGTTGCTTCACAAGGCGAGCCTGCCGATCATTTTCTGGTGGCGGACGGTCATCCGCAGGCGGAAGTGGCGGGCTGGGACGTCGAGCACGTCGTGCTTCCGCAGGCGCATGGCGACAACGGCAACACGCCGCGCGCGGTCGGGAGCATCCTCGCAGCCGCGCGAGACTATGAATTCATCGCCTTCCTGGACGCAGACAACTGGATTCATCCCGATCATCTGCAATCGCTTGTCGCCGCATGTCGAAGCACGCAGGCACCCGTGGCGTGCGCGTGGCGGACCTTCCACCAGTTGGACGGCACACCGATGAACGTCGTCGAAGTGGACGAAGACGCCTGCAGGCATGTCGATACCAGTTGCTACCTTGTGCACCGAAGCGCTTTCGACTGCCTCTCCTGCTGGAACCGCATGCCGCGAGAGTTATCGCCCATCTGCGACCGCGTGTTCTTCAAAGCCGTGACTGCGGCGCGGCATCCGATGGCATTCAGTCGACAGCGAACCGTGGCGTTCAGGTCTCAGTACGAGAAGCACTATCGTGCTGCGGGGCTGATGCCTCCGGCCGGGGCCAAGTCCGATGGCATCTTCGAGCCTTGCAGAAGCTATCTCAGCTCGGTGGAGGGCATCCACGCCAGCGTCGACAGGCTGGGCTTCTGGCCCTGGTTCTGAGCGAATTGCCGGCGCTCGTCAGCTCTGCGGCGCCGGAACGACGACGGTGAAGGTCGTGCCCTCTGCCAACGTCGACGTGACCGACACCCGTCCACCATGCCCACGGGCAATTTCACGCACCAGATACAGACCGCGCATCGTGGTCCGCGGCTTGTGTGGAGCGCCCGCGTCGCAGTAGGTGGGTTCGAAGATCGACGACAACGCATCAGCCGGCAGGGGTTTGCCCATGTTGTGCACCGACAACTCGAAGCCCTCGTCGGCCAGGCCGTTCGATTTCACTGTGATCAAGCCGCCCTGTTCTCCATGCGTGGCCGCATTCGCCACGAGCACGGCAACGACCTGAGCGATGCGGTTGGCATCGACGCTGTGCTGCCCATTGCCCGACGCGATGTGCTCGATGCGAACTCCCCCCATGTTGGCTCTGAGCGCCTGGACGACTGTCGCGGTCAGTTCATGAGCGTTCAACATCTCGCGCTGCAGTTCGAGGCCTGCCCCACCCCCGATCGCCGTGTAGTCGTGCAAGTGGTATGCGATGTGCCGGATCCGCTCGGCCGCCATGGCCATGCTGTTCAGCACGCTCGTCATCATGGGCGACTGCTTGCCTCGCCTGAGGACACTCACGCCGCCCACCAGAGCAGACACCGGGTCGCCGAGCTCCTTGGCAACCAGGCTGTGAATCTGTTCCATCGTGACGCGCCGATCTTCGGCCAGGGATCGGGCCTGCTCCAGCAAGAGGCGGCGCTCCTCGGCCTGTTGGTTGGCCTGGGCCGCTTCGGCGATCGCGTCCTCCATGGACTGCCGCATCGCGCGTTGCCGTTCCACCAGCAGTTCGACGCGACGATGTTCCTGCAGCAGAAGTCGCTCGTACTCGTTGCGCTCTTCTGCGGCAGTGAGCGACACCTGATAGAAAACGCCCGACGGGTCCGGCCTGAGCACGGCATGCACGATGACCGGGAACGAAGGCCTACCGTCGCACCGGAGGTCGAACTTCACATCGAGCAGCGCCCTGGACAGATTCGGATCGGCATGGCGCAGCACGGCTTCTGAACTGGCGCGCAGTTCCAGCCATTCCTGCAGGCGCGTCAGCCCGACGATCGATTTGGGCTCACGGCCGACCCACTGGCACAGGGTACGGTTGACCTCCAGGATGACCCCTGCTCCGTCGGTAACCAGAAGTCCGCACGGAGCGCAGTCGAACAGCTCTCGGGGTTTGAGAATGCGTCGTGGTGCCGGCCTGTCCATCCCGAGCCATTGACGAAACGTTCGCCTGGGTTTCGCGGAGATCGCCTCACGTGGCGGTTCGATGGCAAGCGCCGCGCTCGACATCGGGGGCTGTGGCTGGGCGGAGTCCGTGGCGGAGGTCTCGATGGACTGATGTGCGCTCACGCCGAGGTTTCCCGATGAAGACCCCCGAAAAACTGGCGGACGCCGACCGGGGGGAGAAACTATTTCATCCGCACCTACACCGCACAATACGCGCGATGCACGAGCCGGGCCGCTGCGCGCCGGTCAAGACTCGGCAGCGAGGTCCTGCGGCATCGAAGCCGCGCCGTCCGACAGCTTCGCCTGGAGCATCGTCGCGAGCGCCGCCGTCTTGTGTTCCATGTGTGCCACCGGAAAGCGGCCGAGCGCCTGCCCTTCATAGCTGATGGCTGCGGTCGCGAAGTGCTGACCCAAAGCGGTCGCAGCGTCGTAGACGCATTCGGCGATCGAACACAGACCGTGACCACCATGACGCTCGTCATCGACATTGCCGATGCTGACGCTGTAGTTGAAGTACTGGTCGCGGATTTTTTTAATATCGACCTGGGGGATCATGCTGTGATGGCCTCTTTCGGACTCAATCGAGTGCGCGCCGATTGTCGACGGCGCAGGCCGCATTTGCACGTCAGCCGGAAGTACGCTTTCTCCCGTTTTATCTACGTCCAATGACGTATGCATGCTCGCGCGGCCGCAGCGCCGCTCGCCATGGAGGCGGTCAGCAAGTAACCGCCGGTGGGCGCTTCCCAGTCCAGCATCTCGCCTGCGCAGAACACCTCGGGGCAGGCCAGGCAGCGCAAGCCGTCGTCGAGCGACTCGAAGCGGACGCCGCCCGCGGTGCTGATCGCCTCGTCGAGCGGCCGAGCCGACACCAAGCGGATCGGGAGCCCCTTGATGGCTTCAGCGAGCCGGTCCGGATCGCGCATCTCTTCGTGTGTCAGCACCTCGTGCAGCACGCCGGCCTTGATGCCTTCGAGGCCAAGGCGACTCTTCAGATGACTTGTCAACGAACGGGCACCGCGCGGATGCCGCACCGCTGATCGCACATGCTCCAGCGTCCGGTCGGGCAGCAGGTCGAGCGAAACGGTGGCGTTGCCCTGGCTCTCGATTTCGTCCCGAAGCAAGGCCGATGCGGCGTAGACGAGGCTGCCTTCAACGCCGGTGGCCGTCGCAACGAATTCGCCCTTGCGTGCGAATCGATGCCCGTGCGAATCCACCATCGAGATCGCGACCGACTTGAAAGGCATCCCGGCGAAACGCTCGATGAAGTACGGGGTCCAACCGGCCACGTCGAAGCCGCAATTGGCGGGCTGCAACGGCGCGACCTCGACGCCTCTTCGCTCGAGCCAAGGAACCCACCGGCCGTCGGACCCCAGGCGGGCCCAGCTCGCACCGCCCAGCGCCAGCACCGTCGCGTCGGCAACTGCCTCGATCTCACCCGTCGGCGTGTCAAAACGAAGTGCCGACGGCGAGGAATCCTCGCTCCAACCCAACCAGCGATGCCGCATGTGAAAGCGAACACCCGCGGCGCGCAAGCGATGCAGCCAGGCCCGCAAGAGAGGTGCGGCCTTCATCCCCTCAGGAAAGACGCGCCCCGACGTGCCGACGAAGCATCGGATGCCCAGCCCCTCGGTCCAGGCGCGCAACTCGGCCGGGCCGAAAGCACGCAGGAGTGGCGCGATGCGATCGCTGCGGCTGCCGAAACGCGAGACGAAAGCCTCGTAGGGTTCGGCATGCGTCAGGTTCAGCCCGCCGCGGCCGGCCAGCAGGAACTTGCGGCCGACCGACGGCATGGCGTCGTAGAGATCGACGTGCGCGCCGTGCGAACTCAGAACCTCCGCCGCCATGAGGCCGGCCGGTCCCCCGCCGATGATGGCGACTCGCCGCGTCACGGTTCGAGCACGATCAGTTCACCCTGGCCTGTCAGAAAGGCCGCGCGCACGGTCTCGCCCGGCCAGGCATCCTGCACCGCCCGGCAGTAGAGCGCCATCTGAGCCAACAGCGCCTCGTCGCGTTCGGGCCGGGCAGCGGATTTGTAGTCGAGCACCCACCATTCTCGGTCTTCCTTGCGCCGCACGAGCCTGTCGATTCGCAGCGTCTGGCCTTCGTGCACCAGCGTGACCTCATTGCCTTCCCACTCGAGCTGTTCCGCATCCCAGACCCAGGCGCCGGCGCCCGAACGAATGCGCGACGCCATGGCGGCAGCGGCCCGCGCCGCACGCATGTCGATGGCGAACTCGCGCGCCGCGGCGCGGACATGCACCGGCGACATCGGCGCATCGCCGCGGGCCCATTCGAGCAAGCGGTGCATGGCCTGCCCCAAGGCCGACGCCCGATCGTTGCGGGCGTCGCCGCCCCGCACTGCCGACGCGGCCTCACTGATGCGTGCGGGCGCCTGCACCAGTGGAGGCAGGCGCATCAAGACGAAGGTGCCCTGCTGCGGATCGGCCACATCGGCGACGACGGCCCCCGGCACAGCGGCGATCGGATCGCAGAACGCTTCGAGGCGCGACCACCAGGTCTGGGGATTCACTCGCGGCGCGCGCGTGGCCGACAACACCAGACGCGCCTTGGCCCGTGTCACAGCCACGTACAGACCGTTGATTTCCTCCCGCTGTCTCGCTGCGACTTCCTCCGCCAAGTCGTCGACGGCACAGGCCGGCGGATGCTTCTCGCTCGCCAGAAAGACGAACCGCTCCGGCGCTGCCGAGCGCCCCGGCCACTTGACCAAGGCGCCCATGGTTTCCACATTCTTGGGGCGAGGGTCCGTGTCCAACAAGACGACCAGATCAGCCTCCAGGCCTTTGGCCCCGTGCACGGTCAACAGTTGAACGGCATCGATCGACGCCAGTGCCGGCGCGCGGGCACGCCCGGCGCGCAGGGCTCGAACCAACCCGTAGGGCGTGGCATACCGCGCGCCGTCGAGGTCGAGCGAAGCCGCCAGCAGGCCGCGCACGTTGGCCAGCACGCCGGCCCGCATGGGCGCCGGCACCGCGGCCGCAAAGCGCGCGGGCACATCCGCATCGTGATAGATGGCGCAGAGCGCGTCGTGCGGCGGAAGCGCAGCGAGCCAGTTCTGCCAACTTTTCAGCTGGGCGCCGATGCCCGCCAGGGAATCAGGCAGATCGGCGGCCTGCAGCAGTTCGAACCAGCTCGCACGGCGCGCGCGCTGGCGCAACGACAACTCGACCAACGCATCGTCGTCGAGCCCCCAGAGCGGCGACTTGAGCGCTCTTGCCAAGGAAAGATCATGGTCGGGCGACACCAGTGCGTCGAGCAGTGCGATCAGATCCTGCACTTCGGGCGCGTCGTCGAGCCGATTCTTCTCGGGCTGCTGCACGGCGATCTGCAACTTGCGCAACTCTTCCTGCAACGCAGTGAGGCGGCTGCGCCGTCGCGCCAGCACCATGATCTTTCCGGGCACCATGCCGCCCGCGATCTGCTCGGAGATCCAGCGCGCGACCTGCCGGGACTCCTTCTGCAGCAGGTCTTCCTCGGCCACGAAGCGCGGCGTGCTCAGGCTGTCACGCCAGGCGGGGCCTCCCGCGAGCGCTGCGCCAGCGGCGGTGCCCGCGTCTCGCTCGATCGGCGGCAGCTTGCCCAGACTGCCCAGGTGCTCCGACTCGGTGGTGTGGTCGCGAAACCCGCTGAATTCGCCCGCCCGCTGCGCGTCCTGCATGGCGGCGTTGACCAGGCCGACGATCGAGCGCGCATTCCGACGCGTGTGATCGCAATTGAGCAGATCGCCTTCCAGGCCGCTTCGGACGAACTCCTTGGCCGCCATGAATACCTGCGGTTCGGCCCGACGAAATCGATAGATGCTCTGCTTGGGGTCACCCACGATAAACACCCCCGGACGACGCCCGCCGGCGCCCGCATAGCTGCTCAACCATCCGTGCAGCGCCTGCCATTGCAGCGGGTTGGTGTCCTGGAATTCGTCGATCAGCAGATGGCGGACGCGCGCGTCCAGCCGCTCCTGGACCCAGCCCCAGAGCTCGGCATTGCCGAGCAGAAGATGTGCGGCCTGCTCCACGTCACTCATGTCGACCCAGCCATGCTCCGCCTTGATTTGTGAGAAGCACCGGATCAACAGCCGGGTCAGCCGGGCCATCCGCTGTTGATACAACCTGGCGGCGTGCTGAGCGCGCGCATCGAGCCATTGCTGCACGTGGTCCTGTGCGAGACGGATCGCGTCCAGGCCCGGCAGCGATGGCGTGAATTTGCGTGGCGCAGCGTCTTTGGTGAAAAGCGCCGCGAGCACGCCGGCAGGATCCCGGTCGGTCACGGCCCGCTCGAGCCCGGCGCCCAGGGCGGCGAAGCTGGGTGCGTTCGCACGCCCCAACACGCGTGCCGCCTCGTGCAGCACGCTGCGAAACGCCGGATGATCGAGCAACACGTCGTCCGGAGATTCCGCTGCGGCGAAGGCGGGATACATCGCACCCATCGGGCTCACGGCGTCGTCGACGGCGCCGCGCGCATCGGCCAGCGCGAATTCGACCCGGCGAGTGAGCGCTTGGCCGAGGGCCTTGGCGGTCTGCGAACGGCCGTGAGCGGCCACCAGTGCGTGATAGTCGGCCGATGCCTCTTCGTCTCTCGTCACGGCAACGAAGAACGGGCGCCACACGCGTGCGCGTGCTTCGTCGTCTTCCTCGAGCAATTGGTAGCTGGCCGGCAGGCCGAGCCGATCGAGCACCGCCACCGGTGCCGTGCGAAGCAGACTGGCAAACCAGGCGTGGAAGGTGCGGAACTGCACGGGCCGGCCCCGGTCGAGCAACTCGCGATGCAAGCCCTGCAGCCTGGGCGCTGCGGCGCGGGCAGCGGCAAGGTCCATGCCCCGCGCGACCAGTTCAGGAACCAGGGCTTCGACGGGTTGGCGCGAAAAGCTTTCCAGCCACTCGTCCAGCCGCGCGCGCATTTCGCCAGCCGCCTTCCGGGTGAAGGTGATCGCCAGGATCTCGTGCGGCGCGCAGGCCTCGTCACCCGTCTGCAGCAAAGCGCGCAGCACGCGCGAAACGAGCATCCACGTCTTGCCCGCCCCGGCACACGCTTCGATCGCCACCGAGCGGCGCGGATCGCAGGCGATGGCATAGAAACGCTCGCGCGACACATGGGCGCCGTTGTGTTCGTAAGCAGGCTCCGAAGCATCGAAGGCGAGTGCTCGCGCGGCGGGCAGCGTGGCCTGCGGTTCGTCCGCCGTGGAGTCGGCTTCGATGGAAGCGCCGCCCGGTGCGTCGACGTCTGCCGCGAGCGGAGCGTCGAACCCTGCCCCGGCCGCAGGCGCGTCCCAGAAATCGCGGCGGCAGAGTCCTCGCGCGGCGCAGTGCTTGCACACCGTGCCTTCACCCAGCGCGGGCAGCGGCGCCCCGGCAGCGATTCGCGCGAAGTCGTCGGCGATGCCGGCCAGCAGCATGTCGCGCGCTTCTCCGATGAAACGCTGCTCGACGGTGCGCGTGCCGGAACTCTTTTCACCGACATTGACATAGGCGGCCCGCGGCGCATCGTCCGCAAGAAGCGCGGCGTAGAACGCCAGTTGCGTGTCTTCGGCCGGGTCGCTCACGCGGGCTTTGGTCTTGTCCGACGACTCCGTCTTGTAGTCGATCACGAAGGCGTGGCCGTCCCGCGTGGCGTCGATGCGGTCGAGGCGCCCGATGAGCTTCACGCCATCCAGTTCGCGCTCCATCGACGGTTCGGCTTCGACGAAGGTGGCGAGCTGCTCCTGTTCGTGCTCGGCGAGCCAGGTCAGATAACCGTCCCGCACCGCCGGCCACGCGGCCGCGAACGGAAGGAATTCGGCGTCGCCAAGCCCGGCCTCGCGCGTGGCCTGCGCGTTCGCCGCCTCGATCAACGCCCGCCGTTCGGCGAGAGACGTCGTCGGATCGGCCTTCAGCGCTTCGTGGAAGAGACGGAGCACCTCATGCAGCCAGTTGCCGAAATCGCGCTTGTCGATCTCCGTGTCCAGTTCGTCGCGCTCTCGAAGGCCGAGTTGCCGCAGCGCGAAGAAGCGGTAAGGACAGCGTCGCAGGTCATCGTAGGCAGACGGAGACAGGGCCGCCAACGGAAGTGCGTCGCCATGAGGCAGGGGCCGACTCGTCGGCCGTGCGGCGATCAGCTCGCTCGCACGAGGATCGGCGGCGGCGATGACGGAGCCGTCCGCCTGCAGCAACTGGATCAGCGGGCTCGGACGCGCCGGCTCGCCGCTCGCATCGGATCGTCGCCAGAGCAGATCGCAATGCGGCGTGCGCCGAACCAGCTCCCATGCAGCGCGGTGAGCGGTCTCGATGTCCTCGCGCGAGGGCAGCCCGAGAGCGGCGCGCTGCGCGACGGTCCAGTCGCCGGCGGGCTCTGGCGACGCCGGCAGTTTCTGATCGTCGCAACCCGCGACCACCACCGCGCCGAAGCTGCGCGCCAGCAACTGCTGCATGGGAAGCACCACCACCTGCGCTTCGTCCTGTGAACCGGATGCAGGCAGAAAACTCGCCGCTTCCAGCACGTCCCTGACCCAGTTGCCGAACTCGACGAACGTAGCGCGCGTGCTGGCGGTGATCTCACCATCTTCCGCATCGAGATAAAGCGCCGCAATGATTTCCGCGCCGGCCGCATCGGCGGCCAGCTTCGACCATTGCCCGCCCGCCTCCAGGAGCGCGCGCACCGCCGTCAGCCATTCGGCCCAAGGCCGCACGCGGACCATGGCAGCGCGAAGCGTCTCGATGCTCGACGTGAAGGCTGCCAGCGCTTCGAGCTTCGGGTCGGGGGTGCGCGCGATGAACGCGCACCAGGCGCGCCAATCGCGCACGCCTTTGTCGCGCAAGCGGAACTCGAGCGCACGAACCGAGCCGACGTCGACGCTCGGTGATTCCTTGAGCCAGTCGAGCACCTGATCACTGGACGCGTCATGCGCACAGGCGCGCAAGGCACTCATGAGCGAAGCGGCCGCGCGGGTGGTCGACAGCTTCCAGCCGGTCTCGTCCCGAAGCGACACCTTGCGTCCCACCAGCTGCGCACTGATGCGACGCGTCAACGCCCGGTCGGTTGCCACCAAGGCTACGGGCATGCGGCCTTCTGCCAAATGGCGCAGCACACAGGCAGCCGAACGCTCGGCTTCGTCTTCCGGCCCCGTTGCGGCATGCAGCGCGACCGCACCGCCGGACGGCGCCGAAGGCAACAGCGAAAGGCGCAGCGTCCGGCTCTCCAGCAGGCTCGCGATGCTGTTCACGAGCGGATCGCTCTGAAGACCTTCGAGAACGATGAGGCGGTCGACCTGCGCCAGCACCTCGGAATCGAACAGCACATCGCTTGCATAAGCCGACGACCCGACCCATGCCAGCGCCGTGGCATTGAGCGCGCTCTCGGCATCGAACCATTCGGAGCCGCGGCCTGCATCGACGACGCCGCGCAGGCGCTGTGCCCAGTCGGTGCGCGCCGTCGGCGGCTGCGCAGCGGCAAGCGGTGCCAACTGAAGCGCCGTGTCGACCAGCCGCCCCGCAAGGCCCGAGTGGAATGAGGCCAGGCCGGCGCGCGCGAGCAGAGACTGCGCCGTCAGAAGATCGCGCGCTCGGTCGAATGCGACATCGTCCGCGCCGGGCACGAAGCCGCCCGCACTGGGCGCCCAGCTGCGCGTGGTCTCGAAGCGTGGAGAGAACCCGGCGATGCCACAGGCGGCCCACATGGAGCGCGCCACCTGGATCAGTTGCCCGAAGGGAAGGAGGACGATCGTGCGCGAAGGATCGAGTCGCCCCGAGTCAATCTCGCGCGCGATGCGTGCGATCAGTCCGCAGTCGGGCGCGCTCCAGAGGGCCGCGGCCGGATGGGGGTCTTTTGCTATCGAGTCGATAGCGTCCACGTCAGCCATGCCGGCACTTGGTTTCTGTCACAATGACCCGCACTTTAGCGGCATCGAAACTTCATACATCGCAGAAGGACACGCAATGGCCAGCGAACTCATCAAACACATTTCCGATTCCTCTTTCGAGGCCGACGTGCTCAAGTCCGGCAAGCCCGTGCTGGTGGACTACTGGGCCGAATGGTGCGGTCCCTGCAAGATGATCGCGCCGATCCTCGATGAGGTGTCCAGCACATACGAAGGCAAACTGCAGGTTGCCAAGATGAACGTCGACGAGAACCGCGACATCCCCGCCAAGTTCGGAATCCGCGGCATCCCGACGCTGATGCTGTTCAAGGACGGGCAACTCGCAGCCACCAAGGTCGGTGCCATGAGCAAGGCGCAACTGACGGCGTTCATCGACCAGCAGCTCGCTTGAACATCCTCTGAAACCCGCCGGCGCGCAATGCGCCGGCGATTCTGATAATTCCTGTCATAATAGTCAGCAAATCACCGGCCCTCGCAGGGGCACGGTTCGAGTTCCACGGTTTGTGAGGCAGTTCTCGCCTCTCTGCAAACCTCCCCCCTGTTTATCCGATAGATATCCCCGCAAGGGGTCGCTCCATGCACCTAAACGAACTCAAGGCACTGCACGTGTCTGAAGTCCTCAAGCAGGCAGAAGCCCTCGAGATCGAAAACGTCGGCCGCATGCGCAAGCAAGAGCTGATGTTCGCGATCATCAAGAAGCGCGCGAAGGCGGGCGAACAGGTCTTTGCAGACGGCGTGCTCGAGATCCTGCCCGACGGCTTCGGCTTCCTGCGCAGCCCGGACACGAGCTTCACGGCCAGCACCGACGACATCTACATCTCGCCGAGTCAGGTGCGGCGCTTCAACCTGCACACGGGCGACATGATCGAGGGCGAGGTTCGCACGCCCAAGGACGGCGAACGCTACTTTGCGCTGACCAAGCTTGACAAGGTCAACGACGGCCTTCCCGAGCAGAACAAGCACAAGGTCATGTTCGAGAACCTGACCCCGCTGTTCCCCAAGGAGCTGATGCGCCTCGAACGCGATGGCTTCAAGGGCGAAGAAAACATCACCGGGCGGATCATCGACATCATCGCGCCCATCGGCAAGGGCCAGCGCGCACTGCTCGTGGCGCCGCCCAAGAGCGGCAAGACGGTGATGATGCAGCACATCGCGCATGCCATCAGCGCCAACTACCCTGAAGTGCACATGATGGTCCTGCTCGTCGACGAGCGGCCCGAAGAAGTGACCGAGATGCAGCGCACCGTCAAGGGCGAGGTGATCGCGTCGACCTTCGACGAACCCGCCGCGCGCCACGTGCACGTGGCCGAGATGGTGATCGAGCGCGCCAAACGCCTTGTCGAGCTCAAGAAGGATGTGGTCATCCTGCTCGACTCGATCACCCGCCTCGCCCGGGCCTACAACAACGTGGTGCCTTCGTCGGGCAAGGTGCTGACCGGCGGCGTCGACTCCAACGCGCTTCAGCGGCCCAAGCGCTTCCTGGGCGCGGCACGCAACGTCGAGGAAGGCGGCTCCCTCACCATCATCGGCACGGCGCTCATCGACACCGGCAGCCGGATGGACGAAGTGATCTTCGAAGAGTTCAAGGGCACCGGCAACTCCGAAATCCATCTCGACAGGCGCCTTTACGAAAAGCGCGTGTTCCCGTCGATCCAGCTCAATCGCAGCGGCACGCGCCGCGAAGAGCTGCTGCTGCCCCCCGAGATCCTTCAGAAGACGCGCATCCTGCGACAGCTCATGTACAACATGGACGAGATCGAGGCGATGGAGCTCATGTTGAAGAACATGAAGGCGACCAAGACCAATGTCGAGTTCTTCGACATGATGCGCCGCGGCGGCTGACCGGCCGCGATTCGCCGTCTCTCGCGCGCCATGGCGGCCGCAGTGACGGCCGCAGCAATGGCCGCTTTGCCGGCAACGATCTTCAGCGTGCTGCCAGCGCGCGCCCTTCCGCAGCGCTTTGCCTCCCGAGGTCGAGCATCTCCATGAGTTCGACCGCCTGCTGCGGCGGGACGGGATTCGGCCCGGCTCCACGAATGGCGTCGCGCACCTCGGCGTAGTAGCGGGCATAGTCGCCTGCCGCGTTCGGAAAAGGCCGCGAACTCGTTTCGTCCGCGCCCGCGCCCTGCACAACAGTGAGCTCGCCGGCCTCGATGTCCACACCCCATCCTGGAGCGCCCGGCCGCCCTCCGGCTCGCAGCGCAGCCTCTTGTGGATCTTCCCCACGCTTCACGTAGCTGCCCCGCGTTCCGTGCAGGACAAAGCGTGCCGAACCAACGGCCGCCAGGCTGGTCGCATGCAACACGACGCGCAACGGCGCATGCGGCCCCGTCTCATAACGAAGCACGGCGTGGAAATAGTCTTCGACCTGCGCGCCGTCTCGTAACGCCGCTGTGTCGACCTGCAGCGTGTCCGGACGGCCGAAGAGTTGCAAGGCCTGGTCGACCAGATGGGCGCCCAGGTCCAGCCAGAGCCCCGCGCCCGGGACCGCCTGCTCGCGCCATCGCTCTCGCACGCCCGGGCGAAAACGGTCGATGCGCGACTCCAGGTAGACCGGCCGACCGATATCTCCAGCCTCGAGCAGTGCACGAAGCGTGTGGAAGTCCGAGTCGAAGCGGCGGTTCTGGTAGACCGAGAGAACGAGCGACTTGTGTTGCGCCAACTGCGCCAGCTCACGGGCTTGGGCCGCATCCAGCGTGAAGGGCTTGTCCACCACCACATGCCGTCCCGCGCTCAACGCGCGATGCGCCACCGGGTGGTGTTCGGAATTGGGTGTCGCGACGACGACCAGATCGACGTTTCCGTGGTCGAGCAGGGCCGCGACGTGCGGAAAGACATGCGCCTCGGGCCAGGCGGCGCGAACTTTGTCAGGCTGAGAGCTGGCGACCGCCGCCAGTGTCAGCCCCGGGACCGCAGTCAGCACGGGCGCGTGAAAGGTCTGGCCCGCAAAGCCGAAGCCGACCAGGCCGACGCGCAGGTTGTGAAGGTGGTTTGGCACGACAGAAGGCATCGAAAGGGGTCAGTATGCGATAATGCCGGGCTTCGCGAAAAGTGCAGTGACCCGGTCCTCGGCTCTTGTGGCTTTCGCATCGACCCAAAGGAAATTCCATGAAAGAAGGCATTCACCCGAACTACCGTGAAGTCCTGTTCGTCGACCTGTCGAACGGCTTCAAGTTCGTGACCCGCTCTTGCGCCAACACCAAGGAAATGGGCACCGCCGACGACGGCCGCGAGTTGCCCATCTACAAGCTCGACACGTCGAGCGAATCGCACCCCTTCTACACCGGCACCCAGAAGTCGGTCGACAACATGGGCGGACGCGTCGAGAAGTTCCGCAACCGCTTCGGCAAGACCGGCGCCTCGTCCAAGTAAGGCAGGCGCTTCGAAGTCGAGGGCAGCCCGGTTTACCGCGCTGCCCTTTTTCATTGCGCTTGAACACAGAGCTCTTCCTTTCGTTTGAACAAGCCGACTCCCGCGATTGTTGCCCAGAGCGCCGTGCGCCGGCTGCCGCGCGCGGCATTGTTGCTGCTCTGCGCGTCGTACCTCCTGTCTGGCCTCTTCGGCCGTGGACCGTGGAAGACCGCGGACATTTCCGCCTTCGGGTACATGGCCGAGCTCGCCGCGGGTTCGGGCGGGTGGCATCGCTGGCTCGACCCGACCCTGCTCGGCTTGCCCCCCGAGTCGTCGGCGCTGCTTCCTTACTGGATCGGCGCGTGGGCCATCCAGATCGCGCCCGGCTGGATCGAGCCCGACCTCGCGGTGCGCATCGTGTTCGCGCTGATGCTCTGGGGCACCTTCACCGCCACCTGGTACGCGGTCTACTACCTCGCCAGAACCCCGCTCGCCCAACCGGTCGCCTTCGCCTTCGGCGGAGAAGCCCGTCCCACGGACTATGCCCGGGCCATTGCCGATGGCGCACTGCTCGCGCTGATCGCCTGTCTTGGTTTGGCGCAGTTGGGGCATGAGACCACCCCCGCACTGGCGCAGCTCTACTTCGCATCGCACCTTTTCTACGGCGTGGCGGCACTGCCCTACGGCCGGTTCGGACCGGTGCTGGCGCTACTGGTCGGGGCCATTGGCCTGACACTGAGCGGCGGGCCGGCCGTGGGGTTGGCGCTGGGCGCCGGCTGCGCGATATTCCTGTACTGGAACCGGCGACAGGTGCGCCTGCTCGGCGACGCGGCCACCGATGCAGAACCTGCCTATTCGATGGCGGGCATCGGCGCCATCGTGGCCGTCACTGTCCTGGCGCTCGTTCTCGCTGCAGCGCTGGGACTGCTCGAATGGAAGATCGAACTGCCGGGCAGCGTGCAGGGTGTCTCGATGGCAGACGACCTGCGCGACCTGAGCCGGCTATTGCTCTGGTTCACGTGGCCGGCCTGGCCGCTCGCGATGTGGACGCTCTGGCGCTGGAGACGGCAGCTCATGGCGCGCCACGTGGCACTGCCGCTGTGGTTTGCGCTGGTGCCGCTCGCCGCGACGCTGACGACCAACTATTCGCAGCGTTCGCTGCTGCTGGCGCTGCCGGCGCTCGCGACGCTCGCGGCCTTCGCATTGCCCACGTTCCGTCGCAGCGCCGCCGCGCTGATCGACTGGTTCACGCTGCTGTTCTTCAGCGGCCTGGCGATCACCATCTGGGTGATCTGGGTCGCGATGCTCACCGGCGTGCCCGCCAAGCCCGCAGCCAATGTCGCCAAGCTGGCACCGGGTTTCGTGCCCGAGTTTTCGGCCGTGGCCTTCGTCTTTGCGCTGACCGCCACCATTGCCTGGGGCTGGCTCGTGCGCTGGCGGACCGGGCGCCACCGGGCCGCGCTCTGGAAGACGCTGGTGCTTCCTGCCGGTGGCGCGGCGCTGTGCTGGACACTGCTGATGACGCTGTGGCTGCCGCTGCTGGACTACGCGCGCAGCTTCGTGCCGCAGGTTCACGCCATCGCGGAGAAGGTCGGACGTCCGAGCTGCATCTCTGCCTTGGCCTTGAGCCGGCCTCACATCGCGGCGCTGCGCTACCACGGGCACTTCACGCTGCAGCCCCTGGCGCCGGACGTGCCGACCTGCCCGTGGCTACTGCTCGGGCCAGACGCCATCGGGCGCCTTCACACAGTGGTGAACCTCGAGGGCTGGCGATTCATGGGCACCCTCCGCCGGCCGACCAGCGCGAGCGACGACCTGCTGCTTTATCAGAAAGTCACGCCTGCCGGTGGCCAGTGAAAAGCGCCTGATCGCGCGCCATGCCGGCACGGTGCTGGCCGGCCAACTGGCCGTGATGGCATTCGGCGTGACCGACACCATCGTGGCCGGCCGCTATGCCGAAGGCGCGCTGGCGGCGTTGTCGGTCGGCGCCGCGATCTTCATCAGCGTCTTCGTGTCGCTCATGGGCATCCTGCAGGCACTGCTGCCGGTCTGGGCCGAGCTGCATGGCGCCGAGCGCACGTCGGAGGTCGGCGCCTCGGTGCGGCAGTCGCTCTATCTGTGCGGCCTGACCATCGTCGTCGGCATGAGCGTGCTGCTCTATCCGTCGCCGCTGTTGCGATGGGCCGAGGTCCCGCTCGCGATGCGCGCCGACGTCGAAGCCTATCTGCAGGTGCTCGCCTTCGCGCTGGCGCCCGCGTTGCTGTTTCGCCTCTTCAGCACTCTGAACCAAAGCCTGGGCCGGCCCAAGCTGGTCACCTGGCTGCAGATGGCATCCCTGGGGCTCAAGCTGCCACTGTCGATCTGGCTGACCTTCGGTGGTGCGGGCGTGCCTGCGCTCGGCCTTGCCGGGTGCGGATGGGCCACGCTGATCGTCAACTACACGATGCTGGGATGCGCGATCTGGCTCTTGCGCTCCCAGCCCTTCTATCGCGAATACCGCTTCTGGCGGCGCATCGAGCCGCCGGACTGGCCGCAGCTGCGGCAGTTCGCACGCCTGGGCGTGCCGGCCGGGCTGTCGGTGCTGGTCGAGGTCACGTCGTTCACGCTGATGGCGCTCTTCATCGCGCGGCTCGGCGTGGCGGCGTCGGCCGCGCACCAGATCGCGTCGAACCTGACCGCGGTGGCCTACATGGTGCCGCTGTCGCTGGGCATTGCCACGAGCGCGCGCGTGAGCTTCTGGCTCGGTGCGGGCGACCCCGAGCGCGCCCGCAAGGTCTGCCGCAACGGCTTCGAGCTGACGATGGCACTTGCAATTGTGGTGGCGGGTTCGATGGCCTTGCTTCGCTGGCAATTGCCGAAGATCTACACCGCCAACCCGGACGTGCTGCGGCTGGCCGCACAGCTGCTGCTCGCAACCTCGGTGTACCACCTCGCCGATGCGACGCAGACGCTCTGCATCTTCGTGCTGCGCTGCTACCGCGTCACCGTGCTTCCGCTCGCGATCTACGGAACGTTGCTGTGGGGCGTGGGGCTGGGCGGCAGCTACCTGCTCGCCTATCGCGGTCTCGGCCCCTGGGAGGCGATGCAATCGCCGCTCGCTTTCTGGCTCATGAGCGCACTGGCCCTGGTTCTAACCGCCGTGCTGTTTCTGGCGCTGCTGCGCCGGACCGTCAGGCGGGCTCGGTGACCTCGGCCACCATCCGCACCCGGCTCGCCGGAAACACCAGTGCGAATCGAGACCCCTTGCCGACCACGCTTTCGATCCGCAATTCGGCGCCATGGCGCTGCGCGATGTGCTTGACGATCGCAAGCCCCAGCCCGGTGCCGCCGGTCTCGCGCGATCGACTGCGGTCGACGCGGTAGAAGCGTTCGGTCAGCCGCGGAATGTGCTCGGCAGCGATGCCCGGCCCGCTGTCGCGCACCGAGTATTCGCCGCGCCCGTCCGGAAGCAATCGCCATGTGACCACCACCTCGCCGCCGCCCGAGGTGTAACGCACCGCGTTGCTGACGAGGTTCGACATCGCGCTCTGCAGCTCGGTGGCCGCGCCGGCGATCTCGCAATCGGCTTCGATCGAGAACGACAGCTTGTGTCCCTGGTCGAAAAGCCGCCGCGAAAGGCCTCGGCCTTCGTTCTCGCATTGCGCCAGCAGAGCCCGCACGCTGATCCAGCGATTCACCGGCGGCGCCGCGCCGCCTTCGAGCCGCGAGAGCGCCAGCAGATCATTGACCAGGGTCTCCATGCGTTGGGCCTGCTGGCTCATGAGCGCAAGATAGCGCGAACGCTCCTGTGCATCGAGAGGCAGGCTCTGCAACGTCTCCACGAACCCCGCCAGCACGGTGAGCGGCGTGCGGATCTCGTGCGACACGTTGGCCACGAAATCACGGCGCATCGCCTCGGCCTGTTCGAGCGCGGTGATGTCCCGTGTGAGCAGCATCCGGCGATCGCCGGCATAGGGATGCGCCTGCACCGACAACCGTGCCGGCCGGCCATGCGTCTGCTTGAGCGCCAATGCGTCGATGACCACGTCGCGGCTGTAGTTGCCGGAAGCGAGATAGGTCACGAAAGCCGGGTCGCGCACGAGATTGGCCAGGTACTGCATGAGATCGCGCTCCGCATCGATCCCGAGTTGCGACGCGGCCGTCTGGTTGCACCACTCGATGCGCCCGAGTTCGTCGAGCAGGATCACGCCGTTGGGAGAAGCCTGGATCGCCGCCAGGAACTCCTGCAGTCGGCTCTCGGCTTCTCGCGTCTGCTTTTCACGCGCACGAAGCAGCTTGCGGATTCGCTCGGCCATGTCGCCCCACACACCGCTCCCGTGTTCCGGAAGGCCGACCGCGTCGTTGCGCAGCACGTCGAGCAGGCGTTGCGCGCGCCATGCATCGACGACCATCCAGAGTGCGGCACCGAGCCACGCGCCCGGCCAGAACGCACGGCCGCTTGAAATCAGGAGCGCACAACCCCCTCCAGCCAGTGAAGCGATCAGGAAGGTGGCGATACGAAACGGCATGCCGGGCAATTATCGTGGCCTGCCGCGGCAGGTCACCGCGTCAGACCGTCGCCTGCGAAGTCAGGCGATATCCGGCGCCGCGAACGGTCTCGACCATCGCTGCGGCCGGGCCGAGCGACTCGCGCAGGCGCTTCACATGCACGTCGACCGTGCGCTCTTCGATGTACACATGGTCGCCCCACACCTTGTCGAGCAGTTGCGCACGGCTGTGGACGCGCTCGGCATGCTGCATCAGATAGCCCAGCAACTTGAACTCCGTGGGCCCCACCTTCAGCGGTGCGTTCTGCCAGGTCACCCGGTGGGTCGACATGTCGAGGGCGAGTTCGCCGATCTCCACGCGTTCGGTCGAGGCCTCCGGCGCGCGTCGCCGCAGCACGGCGCGGATGCGCGCGAGCATCTCCTGCGTCGAGAAGGGCTTGGTAATGTAGTCGTCGGCCCCCGCATCCAGCCCGGCGACCTTGTCGGGCTCGTCGCCTCGCGCGGTGAGCATCAGGATGGGCATGTCCTTGGTGCGCGGGTCCTTGCGCCACTGGCGCGCCAGCTGCAGCCCGCTTTGGCCCGGCAACATCCAGTCGAGCAGCACGAGATCCGGCAGCGCCGTGTCGATCTCGCGCTGCGCCGAAGGACCGTCCGACGCCCACAACGGGTCGAAGCCGTTGTGCCGCAGGTTGACCGCGATCAACTCGGCGATCGACGACTCGTCTTCGACGATCAGGACGCGCGGCTTCTTCATTGCAGGGCGGCTTCGATCTCGTTCATCGAGGTGTGCCGGACATCGGCGCCCTTGACGATGTAGATGATGAACTCGGCAATGTTCTTCGCGTGGTCGCCGATGCGCTCGATCGCTTTCGCCAAAAAGAGCAGATCGAGGCTGGCCGAGATGGTGCGCGGATCTTCCATCATGTAGGTGACCAGCTTGCGCACGAAGCCGTCGAACTCCTTGTCGATCAGGTCGTCGTCCTTCAGGATCGACAAAGCGGCCGCGGTGTCGAGCCGCGCGAACGCGTCGAGTGCCTTGCGCAGCAGTCCCGACGCCAGGTCGGAGGCGATGCGCAGCTCGGTCGACGGCAAGGCCCGCGCCGATCCGCTTTCGATGATCGACTTGACCATGCGCGCGATCTTGTTGGCCTCGTCGCCCACGCGCTCGAGATTCGCCGTGGTCTTGGAAATCGCAATCAGCAGGCGCAGGTCGCGCGCAGTGGGCTGCCGGCGCGCGATGATGGTCGAGAGTTCGCGGTCGATCTCGATTTCCATTGCGTTCACGCGGTTCTCGGTTTCGATCACCCGGTCGGCGGCTTCGGCATCGAATTCGGCCAGCGCATAGACCGCCTGCTGGATCTGGGCCTCGACCATGCCCCCGAGTTCCATCACGCGCGACGAGACAGCGTTGAGTTCGCTGTCGAACTGACTGGACAAGTGTTTTTCGCTCATGGCGCCTCCTCAGCCGAAACGGCCGGTGATGTAATCCTCGGTTTCCTTGCGCTTCGGCTTGAAGAAGAGTTCTTCGGTCGCACCGAACTCGATCAGGTCGCCGAGGTACATGTAGGCGGTGTAGTCGCTGCAACGCGCCGCCTGCTGCATGTTGTGCGTGACGATCACCACCGTGTAGTCGCTCTTCAGCTCGGCGATCAGTTCTTCGATCTTGGCCGTGGAAATCGGGTCGAGCGCCGAGCACGGCTCGTCGAGCAACAGCACCTCGGGCTTGATCGCGATGCCGCGCGCGATGCACAGGCGCTGCTGCTGCCCGCCGGACAGGCCCGAGCCACTCTGCTGCAGCTTGTCCTTGACCTCGGTCCAGAGCGCGGCCTTCTTCAGTGCCCACTCGACCCGGTCGTCCATTTCGGACGCGCTCAGGTTCTCGAACAGTTTCACGCCGAAGGCGATGTTGTCGTAGATCGACATCGGAAAAGGCGTCGGCTTCTGGAACACCATGCCGATCTTGGCGCGGATCAGCGCCACGTCCTGCTTGGACGTGAGCAGGTTCTCGCCATCCAGCGCAATCACGCCTTCGGCGCGCTGCTCGGGATAGAGCTCGAACATCCGGTTGAACGTGCGCAGCAGCGTCGACTTGCCGCAGCCCGACGGCCCGATGAAAGCCGTCACCTTGTTCTCGGGAATCTCGAGGTTGATGTCCTTGAGCGCGTGGAACTTGCCGTAATAGAAGTTCAGATCCTTGACTGAAATCTTCGCCGGCGCCTTGGGAGGGGAAACAGTCGCAACCATGTTTTTCTTTCGATGCGGTGTGATCGGGTCAGAGCCTGTTGCGTGTCACCACGCGCGCCAGGATATTGAGAGCGAGCACGGCCACGGTGATCAGGAACACGCCGGCCCAGGCCAACTTCTGCCAGTTCTCGTACGGGCTCATCGCGAACTTGAAGATCGTCACGGGCAGGCTCGCCATGGGCTGCGTCACGTCGGCAGTCCAGAACTGGTTGCTCAGCGCCGTGAACAGCAGCGGTGCCGTTTCGCCCGCGATGCGCGCCACCGCCAGCAGGATGCCAGTGATCACGCCAGCGCGTGCTGCCGTCAAGGTGATGCTGATGATCACCTTCCACTTCGGTGTGCCGAGCGCGTAGGCGGCCTCACGCAGGCCGGGCGGAACCAGCTGCAACATGTTCTCGGTGGTGCGGATCACGACCGGGATCACGATCAGCGCCAGCGCCAGCGCGCCCGCCAGGCCCGAGAAAGACTTGAAGTAAGCCACCACGATCGCGTAGACGAACAGGCCGATCACGATCGACGGCGCGGACAGCAGGATGTCGTTGACGAAGCGCGTCACCGACGCCAGCCAGCCCTTGGGGTTGTATTCGGCCAGGTAGATGCCGGCCATGATGCCGATGGGCGTGCCGACGAAGGTCGCCATGCCGACCATCACCAGCGAGCCGAAGATCGCATTGGCGATGCCGCCGCCGTCTTCGTTCGGCGGGGGAGTCATCTCGGTGAAGGTGGCGATGGCGAGTCCGCCGATGCCGAGGCGCAGCGTCTCCCACAGGATCCAGACGAGCCAGAAGACGCCGAAGGCCATGGCGGCCAGAGACAGCGACAGCGCCACGATGTTCATGCGCTTGCGGCTGGCGAATTTGGCCGAGCGCGTTTCGTCCAGCGGCTTCGCGTCGAGCAGGCGTTGCGCGGTGCTCATGATTTCTTGCCCTCGCGCTTCTTCATGCGTTGCAACAGCACCTTCGAAGCCGTGAGCACGACGAAGGTGATGAAGAACAGCACCAGGCCGAGGTACATCAGGGCGGCCTGATGCAGGCCTTCGCCCGCTTCTGCGAACTCGTTCGCCAGAACGGAGGTAATGCTGTTCGCAGCCTCGAAGACCGAGGGCGAATTGAGCTGGTTGGTGTTGCCGATCACGAACGTGACGGCCATCGTCTCACCCAGCGCGCGCCCGAGGCCAAGCATGATGCCGCCGACGACACCGGCCTTGGTGTACGGCAGGACCACTTTCGAGACCACTTCCCAGGTCGTGGAACCGAGCCCGTAGGCCGACTCCTTGAGCAGCGGTGGCGTCACCTCGAAGACATCGCGCATCACCGAGGCGATGAACGGAATGATCATGATGGCCAGGATGATGCCGGCCGACAGGATGCCGATGCCGACAGGCGGCCCCGTCACCAGCGTGCCCAGGAAAGGGACACCGTCGAAGAGCTTCTGCAGCGGTTGTTGCACATAGGTCGCGAGGATTGGCCCGAACACGAGCAGACCCCACATGCCATAGACGATCGAAGGCACCGCCGCGAGCAGTTCGATGGCCGTGCCGAGCGGCCTCTTGAGCCAGCCCGGCGACATCTCGGTGAGAAACAGCGCGATGCCGAAGCTCACCGGCACCGCGATGATCAGTGCGATCAGCGACGTGGCGAGCGTCCCGTAGATCATCACCAGGCCGCCGTACTGGTCTTGTACCGGGTCCCACACGCTGCTGGTGAGAAAGCCCAGACCGAACTTCGAGATGGCCGGCCACGCGCCGACCAGCAAGGACAGAAGGATGCCGATCAGCATGGCCAGCGTGAGCAATGCTGCGCCTCGGGCCGCCAGGCCGAACAGTCGGTCGGTGGCCGCCCCGGTCCTGGGCTTCTTGGCCGGCGGTGGGCTGGATGCGGCGCGAGCGCCGTCGGCCGCCAGGTCGACCGCGCTGGCGCTGGATGGGTAGGTGGATGACACAGGTCGCTCCGAAACCGGCGCACTATCGAGTGGTGTACTGCTCATGTGCGCCAGGCCGGTTTACTTCATCGAGACGACGGCCTTGCCGGAGCCGTTCTTGATGTCGCCCCAGGAGGTGTAGATGACGGTCTTGACCGAATCGGGCATGGGCACGTAGTCGAGTTCAGCGGCGGTCTTGTCGCCGTTCTTGTACGCCCATTCAAAGAACTTGAGCGCGGCAACGGCCTGGTCGGGCTTTTCTTGCGTCTTGTGCATCAGGATGAAGGTCGCGCCGGTGATCGGCCATGCGTCCTTGCCCGGCTGGTTGGTCAGCACCTGGTAGAAGGTCTTGGACCAATCGGCACCCGCAGCCGCCGCCTTGAAGGCAGAGTCGTCCGGCGACACGAAGCTGCCCGAAGAATTCTGCATCTGGGCATAGGTCATCTTGTTCTGCTTGACGTAGGCGTATTCGACGTAGCCGATGGAATTGGGCAGCTTGCTCACGAACTGCGCCACGCCTTCGTTGCCCTTGCCACCCGCACCGGTGGGCCAGTTGACGGCCGTGCCGTCACCGACCTTGCTCTTCCAGTCGGCGTTGACCTTGCTCAGGTAGTTGGTGAACAGGAACGTGGTGCCCGAACCGTCGGCTCGGCGCACCGGCGCGATGGCCGCATCCGGCAGCGCGAGCGAACCGTTGAGCGACTTGATCGCTGGGTCGTTCCACTTGGTGATCTTGCCGAGATAGATGTCGCCAATGACCTGACCGTTCAGCTTGAGTTCGCCGGGCTTGATGCCCTGGATGTTGACGACCGGGATCACGCCGCCGATCACCGTGGGGAACTGCATCAACCCCTTGGCCTTCAGGTCTTCGTCGGTGAGCGGCATGTCCGACGCGCCGAAATCGACGGTCTTGGCATCGATCTGCTTGATGCCTGCGCCCGAGCCGACCGACTGGTAGTTGATCTTGGCGCCACTGACCTTGTTGTACTCCGAGGCCCACTTGGAATAGAGAGGCGCCGGAAAGCTGGCACCTGCGCCGGTGACGTTCTGGGCGAATGCCGGGGCCTGGGCGAAAGCCAGCGCGGCGATGCCGGCGGCTGCGATTTGGAGGGTGGTTTTCATCGATTGCTTCCTAAGGATGTGCAAAGAGCCCCGCAAGGGGATTGCGTGGACTCTAGGAAGCTTGTGTGACAGCGTCGTGACACGGTGTTTCAGAGGAGAAATCGGTGTTGAGGAGCGCGCAGAGGACGGCTGCCGGATGACGTCGTCACACGATTGTCACACAAGAAAAAGCACCTGCGTCGATGGCATGGCCGGCCGAAAATCGGTCGCACGGCGCATCGGCGGCGCTACGATCGACCCTGCTCTCACCGCACCCGCACTTTCCAACTCAAGCATGCAAAACGGAACTCGCCTCGCTGCGGTCGATCTGGGCTCGAACAGCTTTCGCCTCGAAATAGGCCGGCTCGATCACGGCCAGATCCATCGCACCGAATACCTGAAGGAAACCGTTCGCCTCGGCAACGGACTCGACGCCTCTCGCAACCTCACGCCCGAAGCGATGCAGCGCGGCTGGGACACACTCGCCCGCTTCGGCGAACGCCTGGCCGGCTTCAAGGGCTCTCAAGTGCGCGCGGTGGCGACGCAGACGCTGCGCGAAGCCCGCAACCGGGACGAGTTCCTGCTCCGCGCCCGCACGGCTTTGGGCTTCGGCATCGACGTGATCCCGGGCCGCGAAGAAGCCCGCCTCATCTATCTGGGCGTGGCACACCTGCTGCCCCACTCCGATGCTGCCGACCGCGAACGGCGGTTGGTAGTGGACATCGGCGGGCGCTCGACCGAAATGATCATCGGGCGCGCACTGGACATCGAGGTGACCGAGTCGTACCGCGTGGGCAGCGTCGCCTGGTCCATGAAGCACTTCCCCGAAGGCGCCTTCACCCCCGCCGCCTTTCGCGCGGCCGAAATCGCCGCCAAGGCGGTGCTCGACGATGCCCTCGGCAGCTACACGCCCGATCGATGGGACGTTGCTTATGGCGCCTCCGGCACGATCGGTGCGGTCGGTGATGTGCTGGCCGCCGCCGGCGCAGAACCCAATGTGGTCACGCGCGAAGGTCTGGACTGGCTGCTCGACCGGCTGCTCAAGGCGGGCAGCGCCGATCGGCTTCGCATCGACGGCATGCGCGAGGACCGCAAGGCGGTGATCGGCGGCGGCGTGAGTGTGCTGCGCGCCGTCTTCGACCTGCTCGAGATCGAGGAAATGAAGGTCGCGCAGGGCGCCTTGCGGCACGGCGTGCTGCACGAGCTGCTCGAACGCGACGAGAGCGTTGCCGACCTGCGCGCCACCACCGTGGCGCGGCTCGCCAGCCGCTTCGCAGTCGACGCGCAGCAAGCGCGGCGGGTGGCCGACACGGCCTCCGCGCTGTTTCTGCAGCTCGAGCCCACCGCGCGCGGCGGCAACACCCAGAGCCGCACGGGGCGGGCCCTGCGCAAGATCGACTGGGCGGCCCAGCTGCACGAGATCGGGTCGCAGATTTCGCACAGCGAGTACCACAAGCACGGCGCCTACATCCTCGGCAACGCCGACGCGCCCGGCTTCGCATTGAACGAGATGCAATGGCTCAGCCAACTGGTGCTCGGGCATCGGGGCAAGCTGCGCAAGCTCGGCACAGCGATCGACGACGACACGTTCGTCGTCCAGTTGCTGGCTCTGCGCCTGGCGGTGATCCTCTGCCACGCCCGGCGCGACCCCGATCTTCAGGGGCTGCGCCTGACCCGGCTCGCCAAAGGGGTCTTCTCGCTGACGTGCCCGAAGGACTGGTCCGAGGCCTATCCACAGTCGGCCCATCTGTTGCGCGAAGAAGTGCTTGCGTGGCAGAAGACGCCGTGGCGCCTCGAAGTCATCGACACCGCGGCGGCCTGACCCGCGTCCCGCTATCATGGTCCGATGCAACCCGATCACGACACCCAGCCCGCGGCCACGGCCGAGCCGCGCAACTCCTACCTCGAAGAAAAAGCGTTCAAATCCCGAACGCTGCTGATCTTCGGCACGATCACCGATTCGGTGGCTGCCGACGTGACGCGACGGCTCATCGCCCTGAACGCCGACAACGCCGACGCACCCATCGACGTGCTCGTGAGTTCACCTGGCGGGCATCTCGAATCGGGCGACGCGATCCACGACATCATCCGCTTCATCTCGGCCCCGGTGAACATGATCGGCACCGGCTGGGTCGGCAGCGCTGCCACGCATCTGTTTCTGGCAGCTCCGCGCGATCGGCGGGTGTGCCTGCCCAACACGCGCTTCCTGATCCATCAGCCGAGCGGCGGAGCCGGCGGCCAGGCCACCGACATCGCGATCCAGGCGCAGGAAATCATCAAGGCCCGCCAGCGCATCGCCCATGAGATCGCCCGCGAAACCGGCAAGCCGCTCGAAGCCGTTCTCGCCGACATCGAGCGCGACCGCTGGCTGTCGGCCGAAGAGGCGGTCGAATACGGGCTCGTCTCGCGCATCATTCAGCGCAAGACCGAGCTGAACAGCTAAGCAAGCCTCGGGACCGGGCAAGCGCCCGGACGGTTAGAGCAGTTCGGGCGACTGCACCGTCACCACCACGGTCTGCACGTCGCCGTCACGCTCACGCGAGCGGATCCACCACACGGAGCCTTTGCGCACCGGGCAGCTGTCCTGCTTGAGCCCGAGCAGCAGCGCGATCGCATTGCCGAGCGACGGCTGGTGACCGATCAGCAGCACCACGGACTTTCCGTTCGGCCAGCCCGCCATGGCGAGCAGCTCGTCCGCCGACGCATCGGGAGCGAGTTCGCTGCGCAACTTGTACTTGCGTCCGAGCGCCAGTGCGGTCTGCTCGCAGCGCCGCGCGGGGCTGCACACGACACGCGTGCCTTCGGGCAGTTGCCGATCGAGCCAGCCTGCCATGCGCTTGGCCTGTTTTTCGCCGCGATGCGTGAGAGAGCGCTGCATGTCGTCGCAGCCTTCGGTCCAGTCGTCGGCTTCGGCATGACGCCAGAAAATGATGTCCATGGGTGCCAATCGGTTCAGTCGCGCAACGCGGCGCGGCGGAGCCCCCGCGAGGCATATCGGTTCATGAGAGCGGCCTGAGCGCCGTGTGCCTCGACTGCGCGCGAAGCGCCCTCCTCACCCGCATTCGTGTCGCGGTCGACGCGGCGATAGACGCCGTCGGGGCCGAGGTCCCACGCATCGCGACCGTCGTGCAGATAGGCCACCAGGCATTCGTCGATCAGCCGCTGACGCAGCACAGGGTCGGTCACGGGCCAGGCGAGTTCGACGCGGCGCATCATGTTGCGGTTCATCCAGTCGGCGCTCGACAGATACAGCGATTCTTCCTGGCCTTCGCGGAAATAGAACACCCGCGAGTGCTCCAGAAAGCGCCCGATCACCGACCTCACGCGGATGCGTTCGCTCAGCCCCGGCACTTGCGCGGGCAACGTGCAGGCGCCGCGCACGATGAGGTCGATCTTCACGCCCTTGTTGCCCGCGGCCATGAGCGCGGCGATCAGGGCTTCGTCCGTCAGCGCGTTCATCTTGGCGACGATGCGCGATGCCTCGCCGCGGGCGGCAGCCGCGCCCACGGCCTCGATGCGCGCAATCAGGTTGCGATGCAGATCGAAAGGCGCCAGCCACATGCGATGCAGCTTGGGCATGCGGCTCTGGCTGGCCAAATGCACGAACACCGCCTCCATGTCCGCGGTGAGCAAGGGGTCGGCAGTGAGGTGGCTGATGTCGGTGTAGAGCTTGGCGGTGCGCGGGTTGTAGTTGCCGGTGGAAAGATGCCCGTAGCGCCGCATCTGCTTGCCTTCGCGGCGCGTGACCAGGAGCATCTTGGCGTGTGTCTTGAGGCCGACCACGCCGTACACCACCTGGGCGCCGATCGATTCCAGCATCTCGGCCCAGTTGATGTTGGCCTCTTCGTCGAAGCGGGCCTTGAGTTCCACCACCACCGTCACTTCCTTGCCGCGGCGCACGCCTTCGCGCAGCAGGTCCATCAACTCGGAATCGGTGCCGGTACGGTAGATGGTCTGCTTGATCGCAAGCACCTGCGGGTCTTGCACGGCCTGGCGCAGAAAGGTGAGCACGCCTTCGAAACTCTCGAAGGGCTGATGGATGAGCGCATCGCCACGCTGCAGCCGGTCGAAGAAGGATTGCCCGGTCGACAACGCCGCCGGATAGGACGCCTGGTAAGGCGGAAACCGAAGCTGCGGCTCGTCGAGCAGATCGATGAGTTGCGTGAGGCGGGCCAGGTTGACCGGACCGTGCACGCGGTAGAGCGCCTGATCGGGTAGATTGAACTGCGCCATGAGAAAGCTCGCCAGCGACTCTGCGCAGGTGGCCGACACTTCGAGACGCACCGCCTGTCCGTAGTGTCGGTGCTGAAGGCCCAGACGCAGCGCCGTGCGCAGGTTCTTGACGTCTTCCTCGTCGACCGCAAGATCGGAATGCCGCGTCACGCGGAACTGCGAGAACTCGCCCACCTCGCGGCCGGGGAACATGCTCGAGAGATGGGCACGCACCACGCTCGACAGCGCCACGAACGTCGTCTTGTTGCCGGCCACCTTGGCAGGCATGCGGATCATGCGCGGGAGCACGCGCGGCACCTTCACGATGGCGATCGGGTTTTCGCGGCCGAAGGCATCCTTGCCCGTGAGACGCACGATGAAGTTCAACGACTTGTTCGCCACCTGCGGAAAAGGATGCGCCGGGTCGAGCCCCACCGGCACCAGCAACGGCTTCACCTCGCGCTCGTAGTAGTCGTGAACCCACTTGCGCTGCGCGGGGTTGCGCTCCCCGTGCGAAATGATGCGGATGCCCAGCTTGGCGAAGGTCGGAATCAGCTCGTCGTTGTAGAGCGTGTATTGGCGGCCCACCAGCACATGGGCCATTTCGGCCAGCCGCTCGAAAGAGGCGATCGAGTAGTTGCCTTTTTCGTCGCCGGCCGCGTTGGCGATCAAGTGCGGCGCCGCGCGCACTTCGAAGAACTCGTCCAGGTTGGACGACACGATGCACAGGTAGCGCAACCGCTCGATCAGCGGGACTTCGGGACGATAGGCCCAGTCGAGCACGCGCTCGTTGAACGCCAGGATGCTGTGATCGCGATCGAGCAAGGGATGCGAAGGAGCCGCATCCGTGGCGCTTTCGATCAGGTCTGGCATGGAAGCGAAGTCTGGAACAGCCGGCACGAGGGTGCTCGCAGGCGAAGGCAGCGAAGCGTCAGTGGCAATGAGGTCGATTATGTGGCAAGCGTTGGCGAACATGGAGCGGCCTCACCGCCCGAGAAAATGCTTGCGGTAGCGGGCCGGCAGATCGTCGATGCGCATCATCATCGGCAGGTCGGCGCTGTTGAAGTCCGGGTCCCATGCGGGCGGCCCGAGCACCTTGGCGCCGAGCCGCAGATAGCCCTTGATGAGCGCCGGTGGCTCCACGTCGAGCGTGCCGTCCAGCCGCTCCACCGGCAGGGGCAGGCGCGGCTGCACGTGGTATTGGATCGGCGCCATATGGCCCGATGACAACTGCCGCCAGATGCTTGCCGCCGCATCGCCGCTGATCACGCCGTGGTGCCGCATCGGAATGCTCGCGCAGCCGATCATGGTGTCAAGCTTGTTGCGGCTCATGAACGCGGCCAAGGCGCCCCAGAGCGCCAGGATGACGCTGCCCTGCCGATGCTCGGCATGCACGCAACTCCGACCCAGTTCGACCATCCGCTCGCGCAGGTCGCGCAGGCGCGTCAGGTCGAACTCGGTGTCGCTGTAGGTGCTGCCGATCCGGCGCGCCTGCGCCGGAGTCAGCACGCGATAGGTGCCGATCACCTGCCGCGTCGGCGTGTCGCGCACCACCAGGTGTTCGCAGAAATCGTCGAACAGGTCGATGTCGTGGCCGGCCAGGGGTGTGGACAGCTGCGCCCCCATTTCGCCTGCGAACACCTCGTAGCGCAGGCGCTGTGCGGCGCGGACGTCGTCGAGATGGCGCGCCCAGAAGACCTCGATGCCACTCCGGGCGGCCAGCGGTTCGGCCAGCACTTCCAGTGGCGCAACGACCGCGCCGCCACGCCCTTCTTTCAACGCGGGACGCACTGGCCAGCGCAGACCCAGCTGGGACAACGGAAACATCGGGTTGGGCAGTTCTTTCATTCAGGACCCTTTCTGCGCGCCGAGTCTCCAGAAGGGCGGTGAAACGTCCATGTCAGTTCGATGGCGTTTGCGTGACGACCGCCATCGGCAGGCACGAATCACCCGGGCGGGTCGCCCAGGCAGGCTAGAATCGAAGGCTAGTCGGGGCGTAGCGCAGCCTGGTAGCGCATCTGGTTTGGGACCAGAGGGTCGAAGGTTCGAATCCTTTCGCCCCGACCATCGTTTCTTCATTTCATGGATCCGCACGGTCCATCACTGCCCATTTTCCTTCTGCCCGTAGCTCAGTTGGATAGAGCATCGGCCTTCTAAGCCGAATGTCGGGGGTTCGATCCCCTCCGGGCAGGCCATCCTTCGGACCTTCGACAACGACGACTCCGCACGCATGAGCAAAGAACCCCTTCGAATCCGACTGGGAGCCCACTGGTCGGCCTTCGCCTATGCCAGGGACGACATGGAACTGCTGGGCACCGTCCAGCGCGGCATGCAGATCGGCGCTTTGGCGAAGCTGCCCGACAACACCTATGTGCAGGTCAACGGCGACATCCTTCAGCCGCTCAACCGCAGCCGCATCGAAGCCACGCTGCGCTCGACCCCTGCGGCGCGCACCGACCGGCCCTTCATGAGCATTCCGCCGTCCGCGCCCGCCCCTGTCGTCACCGTCAAGAAGCGCCGCCGCGTGGTGGTTCCCGACGACCTCGCGCAGTCGCGCTGAGCCAGTGCGGCCTGCCGCGGCGACTAGCGGCTAGCGCCGCCGCACGTCGAGCAAGTCGCCGCGTACCGACATCAATTTCAGGTCGGCATCGCTCACGACCTCCACCTCGTCGGCCAAGAAGCGCAGCTTGCAGTCGCCCATCACGAGCGTGTCGCCGTGCCCGAGCGCCTCGACCTCCACCCGCTTGCCATTCACCCAGGTGCCGTTGCGGCCGCCCAGGTCGCGAATGATCACGAACGGTTCGGTGAATTCGATCACCGCGTGAAAGCGGCTGGCGCGCGCCGAATCCAGGACGATGTCATTGACGGTCGCCCGCCCGATCGTGACCGAGGGGGGCGCCAACGTGAACTGCCGGATGTTGCCGACGCCCGAGTGAAGAATGAGCTTGGGCATTGCCATTAGTCTTTTGGTATTACATCAGTCAAGAATACATCGTTCAGCCCCTCACACCGTGCCTGACGCGCCATCCGATCGGATATTGTTCGACCCTGCGAGGATGGGGACTTAACTTCCATGAACAACAACGATCAAGACCGCAACGACAGGATCTCGAGGTTGCAGGAGCTGGCGCAGGACGAGAAAGGCGCCTTGCCTCAACTCGACCGCGACGCTTTCGACACCGCCCTGGCGCGACTGCAGGACGAAGAACGCCACAACGCCCGCCTGCGGTGGGTGGGCTGGAAAGTCGTTGCGGTCGTCGTGGTGGTGGCGGTCGTGCTCTTCGTGATCGGACTGCGCTGAAGCCCACATCCAGGTGGGCTCAGCCCGGAAGGCCATCGAGCGAGGTCGGCTCCCGCACCTGGGTCTCGTTGTGCTCCGAGCGGAAGCGCGCCGCCATTTCGTAGGCAGCCCGGCGAACCCGCATGATCGAGCCGATCGGCCGGTGAGCTGCCAAGGTGTGCCACGGACTGAACGACATGCCGTCTTCCACCGCGACCACCCGTGCCTCGCTCCAGGCGTTTTGCGGCTTGGCCACCAGGCGCGCTACGGGCACGTAGGGACTCTGGTCTTCCGGCCATGGCACCGAAGCGTCTTCGATCGGCATCTGCTTGAGATCGGTGCAGAGTTGCACGCGCAACTCCCAGGTGCCGCCTTCTCGCTTGAAATGGTCGACCACCGCCTCGCGGATGACGTTGGGGTGCCCCTTCGCGTCGAGCGGCTGGTCGGTCAGCGCCAGCAGTTCGCTGGAGACCGGCGCGATCGACAGCTTGGCCATATACGGGCCGTGCAGCAACGGCACCTGGGTGTAGAAGGTCTCGCCCAGGATGTGGGTGATCGGATGACCGCCCATCGCCTTCAGCGTGGCGCTTTCGCCGCCGGCGCTCTCGACCAGCGACTCCACCCCTCGCAGCGCGGATGACAGAACTTTCTTCAGGCCCGGCGCCTTGTCGGTGGTCGCGGCCAGCAGCTTCACGTTCTTCAGGAACCCGCTGGCCGTCGGCACGCTGAAAGCCGGCCCGTTCAGCATCAGGAAGTCCTGCGTGAAATGGCCTTCGGTGCCCGGCTCGCGCGCGCCGTCGACGCCGACGATCTTGATGGCGAGCGCCCGTGGCGTGGACACAGCGTCGTCCAGCAGGTCGCCAGGCGGCGTCGAAAAGCGCATCACCACCGGGTAGCGGCCGGGTTTGGCAAAGACGCCCTTCGCCAGCACGGACGGAAGGTCGTCCAACACCTGCAATTCGGCCACCAGCACGCCGTGCCCCTTGGCGTGCACGCTGCGGTAAGCATGGCCCTCGTCCGCATGGACGATGGTGCTGATCTTGTGCATCTGCTCGACGAGTTGGCGGCCGACGTCGGCTTCGCCCTCTTCCCATTGTTCGAACGACGGTTGGTACGCCAGCGGCGCGAAGGGCAAGGCAGTCATGGGTAGGTTGTGGAGAGTTGTATTCAGTGGAGGCTTTGGTGCCGAAAGGCTTCGTCTGATGGACCAGTGACCGCAAAACGGCACGCCACCACCATCTTGATCACGCTAGGCCTGCCGCGAGTTCAGCGTGTGAGAAGCGCGCCGAGATGAGCGTCAGCGATCCGACGCAGTCGAATCCGGTGTTCACCTACGCCGGGCCTGGCCCATGTAGCAAACCTGTGAGGACTTATCTCGAAAGGCACCCATCCCATGAAAGCCCTGACCTACCATTCCTCCAAGGACGTGCGTGTCGACAACGTTCCCGATCCCGTGATCGAGCAGAGCGACGATGTCATCCTGCGCGTGACCGCGACCGCCATCTGCGGGTCGGACCTCCACATCTATCGCGGCAAGATCCCGGCCATGAAGTCGGGCGACATCCTCGGCCACGAATTCATGGGCATCGTCGAAGATGCCGGCAGCGGCGTCACGGCGCTCAAGAAGGGCGACCGCGTGGTGGTGCCTTTCACCATTTCGTGCGGCGACTGCTACTTCTGCAGCAAGTCGCTCTTTGCCGCCTGCGAGACTACCAACCCGGGCCGCGGCGCCATCGTGAACAAGAAGAGCGTGCGATCGGGCGCGGGGCTGTTCGGCTATTCGCACCTGTACGGCGGTTACGCGGGCGGGCAGGCCGAATACGTGCGCGTGCCCAAGGCCAACGTCGGCCCGCTCGTGATCCCGGCCGGCCTGGCTGACGAACAGGTGCTGTTTCTCTCGGACATCCTGCCCACGGGCTACCAGGCGGCGGTCAACGGCGACGTGCAGCGCGGCTCCACTGTGGCGATCTTCGGTGCCGGTCCGGTCGGACTGATGGCAGCGGCATCGGCCCGACTGCTCGGTGCGGAGCAGATCTTCATGGTCGATGAACACCCCTATCGGCTCGAGTTCGCGCGCGCGACCTATGGCGTGGAGCCGATCAACTTCCGGGAAGTCGACGACCCGGCCGAGCTGATCATCGAGCGGACCGGCTCACGCGGCGTCGACGCCTCCATCGATGCCGTCGGCTTCGAGGCCAAGGGCAGCGCCGTCGAGACGGTGATGGCCGACCTCAAGCTGGAAGGCTCCAGCGGCAAGGCGCTGCGCCAGGCCATCGCCGCCACGCGCCGCGGAGGCGTGGTGAGCGTGCCGGGCGTGTACGCGGGATGGATCCACGGCTTTCTCTTCGGCGATGCGTTCGAGAAGGGCCTGATCTTCAAGATGGGCCAGACGCATGCGCAGCGCTACATGCCCAAACTGCTCGAACACATCCAGGCGGGCGAATTGCATCCGGAAGTGATCATCACGCACCACATGCCGCTCGCCGATGCGGCCCGCGGCTATGAGATCTTCGAGAAGGCGGAGGAAGACTGCCGCAAGGTGGTTCTGACGCCCGGAGGTCCAGCCGCTGGCTGAAGTACGCCAGGAGGCGCGGCCGCTATCGCAGGCATGGGGCTAGAACCGCGACGCTGCCGCCGCGATTGGATTGCGGCGGCGCTCGGCGGCGGTGCGGTCTGAGGCTGCAAAGCAGGAGAGCAGTTGTCGCTAGAAGCCAGCGCGGCGTCCGCGCGTTGCCCAGATGCCGGCCAACGCGATCAGTCCCACACCAGCTGTGAGCAGCCCGATCGTGCGACCATCCGGCCGGCCGGCGCGGAACCCGCCGTCCACGGCGGTACCGCGCGACGCATCGAACAGGTTGCCGTCGGTCGGTTGTGCGGAGGTCGACCTTGCGAGCGAACGCTCGGTGAGCCACATCATGGTCTTCGCCACGAGATTCGGCGCAATGGCGTGCGCGAGGATGCCCGGCAGCGCGGGTGCGCCGATGTAGGTCGTCGCCCTCGGCTTCTTCGCGAGCGCGACCAGCGCCCGCGCCACGCGCCGCGGATCGATCACCGGCGGCGGAGGACGAACCCGGTGCCCGCTGTAGTTGGCGCCGTGCGACATGCCCGGCGTATCGACGAAGGTCGGGAACACCGCGCACACATGGATGCCGGGCTCGCCCACCAACTCGGCGCGCAGCGACTCGGAGAACCCGCGCAATCCGAACTTGCTCGCGGTGTACGCCGTGGCATAGGGCGCCGCCACCCAGCCGCCGAGCGAAATCATGTTGATCAACGTGCCCCGCCCCTGCTTGCGGAAGTAAGGCAGCGCGGCGTAGGCGCCGTGGATGTGGCCCAGCAGGTTGGCTTCGATCACGCGGCGGTGTGCGGCCAGAGGCGTTTCGTCGAAGAGCCCCACCGCGCCCACGCCGACGTTGTTGATCCACACGTCGATCCGGCCGAAGCGATCGACGGCGGCGCGCGCCAGCGACGCCACGGCGTCGGGGTCGGTCACGTCGGTCGGCACGGCCACCGCGCTCCCGCCGGCCTGCTCGCATTCCTGCACGACCTCGGCGAGTGCCTCGGCGTTGCGCGATGCGAGGACGAGTTGAGCACCGTCTTCCGCGAAAGCGAGCGCGGCGGCGCGGCCGATGCCGCTGGATGCGCCTGTGAGCACGACGACCGGGCCGCCGTTCGACGCGGGCATGTCGGATGAAGTCTGCGCGGCGGTTGTTTCGGGTTCCTGCATGGCGTCTCCTTCGTTGCAAAGACGCTCCACGCTAGGCGCATTGAGCGCGCCAGCCGTGCGACACCGACGCGTCGGCGCCTAGGCGCATGCCTACCCCAGCGGCCTGGCCCCCTGAATCTGGTGAATTCTGAACGACGGGCCGTAGCCATGCCGTACGACGCAATCATCTCGGCCTCACGAGGGAGAGAACGAGTGCGCTACATGCCGGATTCACACAATTCCAGGTCGTTTCTGTCACGTTGGTTGGCGCCCTGGGGCTGGGCGTTCGAAGGCTGGACCGTGGTCTTCGTCGCCATGTTCGGAGCGAGCTTCGGCCTCGTCGTCTCGACCGTCGACTACATGCGCAGGTACAGCACGCCGCTTCTCGAGGTCAAGACGCACATCGCACATCACAAGGTCGTCGACGCGACGAGCGGCACACGAGAACTACTACTGATTCCAACCGAAGGAGACGTTTACTTCCGGCTCGTCGAGCCCTACGACCGATTGCTCGAACCCGTTCCATCCGACGATCAGCCAGTGAGCTTCAGCTACCACCGCGTCGACTGCGAGCCGCGGCTCAGACGCCCGGACTCCGTCGACGACCACGTGCTGCTATGCCGCCCTTCTCGAGTTCTGGTCGGCACGGATGTCGTGCTTTCGACCGGACGTACGCGTCGAGAACAGATTCTCATCATCTTCGGGTACGCACTGCTCCTTGTCGGGAGCATCGCGCTGGGGTTCAAAGTTCGATCTATCGAACGTTGGTGGTGGCGTTCGAATTAGCGCACCAGCAGCACCGGCACCCCGCAACGCGCCAACACGCGCGAGGCGCCCACGGCCAAAAGAACCCTCAGTCGCTGGCCTTCGACGGGTTGAGCAAAAACTTCTCCCCGGTCGCGTGCTTCGAGTAGACGGCCACGGCATCCGGCTGCAGCGCCTCGACCATCGACACCTCGCGCGTGTAGTGGCTCGCGAACGTGGTCTTGAGTTCCGCTGCCACGCGCTGCTTGAGCCGCGCGGCGCCGTCGGCACCGATCTTCTGCATGAACTGGAACAGCAGCCAGCCGCCCATGCCCCAGGTCATGCCGAAGCCGCGCACGATCTCGGTTGGGCTGCGGTCGAGGCCGCCATAGATGTAGACCTGCTTCAGCGTGTTCGAGCCGTAGCGGCTGTACTCGGCCGGTGCGGTTTTGGCGAGTGCCGCTTCCATGCAGTTGAGGATCTGGCTAGCCAGCGGGCCGCCACCGATCGCGTCGAAGGCCAACGTTGCGCCGGTCTCGGCGAGCGCGTGGGTCAGGTCGGCCAGGAAGCTGGGCGAACTCGAATCGCAGACGTACTTGGCGCCCTGCTCGCGCAGCAGCTTTTCCTGGTCGGGCTTGCGCACGATGTTCACCAGCGCGATGCCGTCCTTCTGGCAGATGCGGTTGAGCATCTGGCCCAGGTTGGAGGCCGCCGCCGTGTGCACCAGCGCCTTGTGCCCTTCGAGTCGCATCGTCTCGACCATGCCCAGCGCAGTGAGCGGGTTGATGAACGACGACGCGCCGTCGGCAGCCGTAGCGCCTTCAGGCAGCAGCATGCACTGGCTGGCCGCGATCGTGCGGAACTGCGTGTACATCGCGCCGCCGAGCATCGCGACCGTCTTGCCCATCAGGGCCTGCGCTTCGGGCGATGCACCCGCCGCGACCACCGTGCCGGCGCCCTCGTTGCCGACCGGCATCGACATGTCCATGCGTGCGGCCATGCTCTTCATCGCAGCTTCGGGCACGCGCGCCGTGATCACCGGCCTTTCGGGCGTGCCCGACGCCTTCGCCGTGCGCATGTCGGCCGCGCCGAAGAGCAGGCCGAGGTCCGACGGGTTCATGGGCGACGCCTCGACGCGCACCACCACCTCGTCCGGCTTGGGCTCGGGCAACGGCTCTTCGTGCAGCGAAAGTTCGAGTTCTCCGCTGGCTTTGACGAGCGAGCGGATCTGAAGCGTGGTCTTGCCGGGTGCAGCGGTCATGCGAGGTCTCCGAAGTCGGGCTGCGAGTATAGGAGCGCACTCCCGTTCACGCAGCGACACGGCCGCGATGCCGCAGCGCCGACCTCAGGACACGACCTGGTAGTACAGGTTCTGCGGGTGCTTCGCCTGGGCGAAGAAGAACCAGCGGTCGGCCACCAGCCCCGGCACCTGCACCAGCAGCGCCAGCACGAAGGCGAGCGTCGACGCGCCTGCGATGCCCCACAGCAGCAGCAGTGCCGGCAGCACGAAGCCCAGCACGATGAAGCCGAGCTTGATCTGCCCGAGCGCCGCGCGGCTCGCACCGTGGAAGAACTCGCGGGTGTTGAAAGAACCGGCCGACATGCCCATCGACTTCTGCACCAGCCGCGTGGCCTGGATGCCGGTGGCCGACTGCAGGGTCGAGCGATGCTTGAGCGTGGCGTTGTGGCGCAGCGCCAGCATGCGGGTGCCCCAGGCCACGAGCGTGACCACCAGCGCGCACGGAGCGCTGATGCGCAGCAACGCCACTTCACCCCAGAGCGCCGCGAGCGCGCTGGTCAGGATCAGGCCGGACGACAGGCCGAGCAAGGTGAAGTTGACAATGGTGAGCGGCTGCGCCCATTCCTGGATGAAGCGCAGGCACGCGTAGATCATGCCGGTGCAATACCAGAGCAGCGCGGCCACGACGATCGCTGCCAGCGGCAGCAGCGGCGTCTGAACGCCGTTGCGCAAGGCGAACCACCAGAGCGCGACCACGCCGATGAACGCCGGCAGCACGATCACCTCGCGCGACAGCCACGAGGTGCGCCACATCAGCGCCGCGCGCCACGCTCGCTCGGGCCGGCCCAGGTGCGCGAACGACGCGCCAAGGCCGATGAGCAGCATCGCCTCGGCGACGATCAGCGCCATGCTGGCGAAGCCGGGCGCGATCTGCATTCCCGCCAACAGCGCCAGCGCGAGCGTGACCACCATGCCCTGCGCCGCGCCCGCGACGGTCGTGAAGATGATGACCGAGAAGGCCGGGTTCATTGAAAGCCTCCCGCCGTCGCGCCCGTGTCGGGCGCCGCTTTCGACGTGTCGTCGAGGACGCGCCGTGGCAGGTACTGGTTGGCCGGGCTGGTTTCCCATTCGGGCATGAGCGAGTAGCCGCCGCGCTCGCGGATCGCGATCGACACCTCGGAGTTCGGGTCCTTCACGTCGCCGAAGAGGCGTGCGCCGGTCGGGCAGGCCTTCACGCAGGCGGGCTTGCGGTCTTCCTTGGGCAGCTTCTCGTCGTAGATGCGGTCGACGCACAGCGTGCACTTGGTCATCACCTGGCGCTCTTCGTCGAGTTCGCGCGCGCCGTACGGACAGGCCCAAGCGCAATACTTGCAGCCGATGCACTTGTCATAGTCGACCAGCACGATGCCGTCTTCCTTGCGCTTGTAGCTGGCGCCCGTGGGGCACACCGGCACGCAGGGCGGGTCTTCGCAATGCAGGCAGCTCTTCGGAAAGTGGACCGTGTCGGTGCCCGGGAACGAACCGGCCTCGTAGGTCTGCACGCGGTTGAAGAAGGTGCCGGTCGGGTCCGCGCCATAGGGGCTCTCGTCGGCCAGCGGGCCAGCGCTGCCGGAGGTGTTCCATTGCTTGCACGAGGTCACGCAGGCGTGGCAGCCCACGCACACGTTGAGGTCGATCACCAGCGCGAGCTGCTTGGCGAGCGTCTCGCCTGGCTGTGCACGCACGCTGCCGCCTCCATGGCCGGCGCTGCCGTGACCGGCGACGCCCTCGCCCACCAGCGCCATCGGTTCAGCGCCGCCGTTCAACAAGTCCTTGAGCCACTGGATCATTTCTTCTTCCCCGCGAAATAGGTGAGCACGCTGGCCGCTTTGCCGAGCACGCCGGGCACGCTCGGCATGCTCGCGATCTGCGGAAAGCTTTCTTCGGGCTCTTCGGCCGCCGCCGGCCGGATGCGCACGCGCACGTCGTACCAGCCCGCCTGCCCGGTGATCGGGTCGGAATTGCTGATGGTGGTCGCACCCTTGGCGCCCGGGAACGGCAACTCTTCGGAGATCAGATGGTTGAGCAGGAAGCCCTTGCGCGCCTCGTCGGCACCCGGGGCCAGCTGCCAAGCGCCGTCGGCCTTGCCGATGGCGTTCCAGGTCCATACGGTGCCGGGCTCGACGGCCTCGGTGTAGCGGACCATGCAGCGCACCTTGCCCCACTGGCTCTCGACCCAGCACCAGCCGCCATCGGCAATGCCCGCGGCTTCGGCAGTGAGCGGATTCACCTGCAGGTAGTTGTGGCTGTGGATCTGCCGCAGCCAGGCGTTCTGCGAGTCCCACGAGTGGTACATCGCCATCGGCCGTTGCGTGATCGCGTTCAGCGGATAGGCGGCCAGGTCGGTGGCCGCTTCTTCGAGCGGCGCATACCAGAAGGGCAGCGGATCGAAGTACGTGTCGATGCGCTGGCGCAATTCATCCGGCGGCTGCCGGCCCTTCGTCTTGCCCTGCGCGGCGAGGCGAAAGCTCTGCAGCGTGTCGGAATAGAGCGCCAGCTGCACCGGGTCGTTGCGCTGGCGCCAGCCCTTGTCCTTGGCAAAGTCGAGGTACTCGCGGTTCCAGTTGCGCATGAACTGCGCCGTCTCGGGCATGTGGTACTGGAAGACGCAGTTGTTGGCCTCGTACGCTTCCCACTGCTTGGGGTTGGGCGCGCCGCGCAGGTGCTCGGTGCCGTCCTTGCCGCGCCAGCCCATGAGAAACCCGATGCCCGGCGCCGGCTCGAAATTCACGACGAAATCCGGATAGCCGGTGAACTTGCGCCCGCCCTCGGGCGTGGTGAAGGCCGGAAACTTCAGCCGCGAGGCCAGCTCGATCAGCACTTCCTGGAACGGCTTGCACTGCCCCGTCGGCGGCACGACCGGGACACGCACCGAATCGACCGGCCCGTCGAATTCCGAGATCGGCCGGTCGAGCATGCTCATCACGTCGTGACGCTCGAGGTAGGTGGTGTCGGGCAGCACCAGGTCGGCGAAGGCCACGGTCTCGCTCTGAAAGGCGTCGCACACCACCAGGAAGGGGATCATGTAGTCGCCCTTCTCGTCCTTGCGGTTGAGCATCTCGCGCACCGCCATGGTGTTCATGCTCGAGTTCCAGGCCATGTTGGCCATGAAGATGAGCAGCGTGTCGATGCGGTACGGGTCGCCCTTGACCGCGTTGGTGATCACGTTGTGCATGAGCCCGTGCGCCGACAGCGGATGCTCCCACGAGAAAGCATGGTCGATGCGGATCGGCGAGCCGTCGGGGTTGATGGCCAGCTCTTCGGGGTTGGCCGGAAAGCCCAGTGGCGCGGCATTGAGCGGCGTGTTGGGCTTGATCATGTCCGGCGCATCGAATGCCCGGTAGTTCGGCACGATGTGGCGCGGGTACGGCGCCTTGTGGCGAAAGCCGCCGGGCGCGTCGATAGTGCCCAGCACGCTCATCAGCACAGCCAGCGCGCGCACGGTCTGAAAGCCGTTCGAATGCGCGGCCAGCCCGCGCATCGCATGAAAAGCCACCGGCCGGGCCTGCGTGGTCGCATGCTTCTTGCCCCAGGCGTCGGTCCAGGGAATGGGCAGCTCGAAAGCCTGCTGCAGTGCGGTCTCGCCCATCTCGCGCGCGAGCTTGCGGATGCGCGCGGCGTCGATGCCGGTGATGGCCGAAGCCCATTCGGGCGAGCAGCTCGCGACGCGATCGCGCAGCAACTGAAAGGACGGCACGACGCGCGTGCCGTCGGCCAACCGGTATTCGCCTTCGAGTGCCGGATCGCAGCCGTCGGCAATGCCTTCGGGGTAGGCCGGCTTGATGCTGCCGTCGGACTTGTCCCAGACCAGCTTGTTGTGCGGCTCGCGGCCGTCGCCCGGCGGGCCCCGCTCGGGATCGAAGGCGAAGAGCCCCTCGCGCTCGCCTTCGTCGAGCACCACCAATTGCGGCGCATTGGTGAAACGCTTGAGAAACGCGTGGTCGATCAGGTCGCTGGCGATCAGCTCGTGCAGCAGCGCCATGAAGAGCGCGCCGTCGGTGCCGGGCTTGATCGGGATCCACTCGTCCGCGATGGCCGAGTAGCCGGTGCGCACCGGGTTGATGGAGATGAAGCGCCCGCCCGACCGCTTGAACTTGCTGATGGCGATCTTCATCGGGTTGCTGTGATGGTCCTCGGCCGTGCCGATCATCACGAACAGCTTGGCGCGGTCGAGGTCGGGCCCGCCGAACTCCCAGAAGCTGCCGCCAATGGTGTAGATCATCCCCGCGGCCATGTTGACCGAGCAGAAGCCGCCGTGCGCCGCGTAGTTGGGCGTGCCGAACTGTCGCGCGAACAGGCCGGTGAGCGCCTGCATCTGGTCGCGGCCGGTAAAGAGCGCGAACTTCTTCGGGTCGGTGGAGCGGATCTTGCCCAACCGCTCGGTGAGGATCTCGAAGGTGCGTTCCCAGCTGATCGGCTCGAACTCGCCAGCGCCGCGGTCGGTGCCGGGCTTGCGCAAGAGTGGCTGCGTGAGCCGCGCGGGCGACACCTGCTTCATGATGCCCGACGAGCCCTTGGCGCAGATCACGCCCTGGTTCAGCGGGTGATTGGGGTTGCCGTCGATGTAGCGGACTTCGCCGTCGCGCAGGTGCACGCGGATGCCGCAGCGGCAGGCGCACATGTAGCAGGTGGTGGTCTTGACTTCGGTGTCGGCGGTCGGCGTGGGCGACGCGAGCGGGTCGTGCAACGGCTCGCTGGAGAGAAAGTTGAACACGCGCGGTCCTTTGTTTTTTCGTGCGGGGCAGAGGCGATGTTAGAGACGAAGCCTCAAATGAAAAAGCGGAGAATATCGGTCATCATGACCGGAAAAACAGATCAGTCTTCCGTCCAGCGGCTGCGGCTCAACCTGCGCCAGCTCGAGGTCTTCGTCGCCACCGCGCGGGGCGGCAGCACGCGGGCCGCGGCCGACCGCGTCTCGCGCTCGCAATCGGCGGCGAGCAGCGCGCTGGCCGATCTCGAAGAGTCGCTGGGCGCGCAGATCTTCGATCGCCGGGGCCGGCGGCTGGTCCTCAACGAGAACGGCCGCGCCCTGCTCCCGCGCGCGCAGTCGCTGCTCGACCAGGCAGCCGAACTGCAGGCGCTCTTCAATGGCGAGCACGCCGCGCCGCTGCGTGTGGCGGCGAGTTTCACGATCGGCGAGTACCTGTTGCCGGAGCGGGTGGCTCAGTGGACCAACATGCATCCGCAGAGCCAGGTGCATCTGCACATCGCGAACACGCGCGACGTGATCGAGGCAGTGGCTGGCTTCGACGTGGACGTAGGCTTCATCGAGGGGCCGCAGACGCACCCGGACCTGGTGGTGCGCGCCTGGCGGGACGACGAGCTGGTGATCGTGGCGGCACCGGGGCATGCGCTGGCGGGCCGGACGGTGACGCACCGGCAGCTGGCGGCGGCGACCTGGGTGCTGCGGGAGCACGGGTCGGGCACGCGGCAGGTGACGGATGCGTGGCTGGTGCAGAACCTGGAGCAGGTGCACGTGGGCTTCGAGCTGGGGAGCACGGAGGCCATCAAGCGGGTGGTGGCGGCGGGCAGCGGGCTGGGGTGTCTGTCGCGGCATGCGGTGGCGCAGACGCTGGACGACGGGCATCTGGTCGAGCTGCGCACGCGACTGCCGGCGGCGGTTCGGAGCCTGGCGACGGTGATGCATCGGGACAAGCGGCAGGGGCGTGCGACGGCGGGTTTCTTGCGGCACTGTGGGGCGAAGGTGCCGCGGGGGATGGGGACCGGCTGAGTTGGTGGGAGTGCCCGTGGGTGGGGTGCAGCGCTCATGTTCGTTGGCGGGAGCGCCTGTGGGGGGATCGAAGGTTGTGTGCACCGCTCGAGAGCCCTGGCGGTAGGGCGTGACGATCGCTTCTCAACGCTCGCCGACACGGCGGCAGCCTCCGCGACGCACAACGGCGGTGCATGTTCATCGGAAGTTGAGCGCAGTGCCTCCAGACCGGGCAACCTGCTGGAACGCCAGTGCTGGCAACGGATGTGACGAGTTGATGACCGGTTATGCACAAGGAAGTCCACCGCCGCGGTGGACAGATCGGGCTAGCACGGGTCTTGCTTGCAGTTGCGAGGTCTTTACGGCTGTCTCCTCTGCCCGCTGGGGTGGAATTCGCCCCGGGACCGCAAGGCCCCGGGGCGTTTTTTTGGACCTATGATCCGGCACCCGAGCGACGACGAGGTGGAATCATGCCAAGACTGATCGTGATGGAACACGCCGGAAAGACCCGGCAAGTCGAACTGAAGCCTTCGGGCAACCGCATCGGCCGCGGCCCGGCGAACGACGTGGTGCTCGACACCCAGCAGGCGAGCCGGGTGCACGCGCTGATCACGGTGGAACTGGAGATGGTCACGATCACCGACCGGGGCAGCCACAACGGGACTTTCGTCAACGGCGCGCGCATCGACAGCCAGATGCTGGTGAATGGCGACACGATCCGCATCGGGACGTGCGAGATTCGTTTTCTTTCGAGCGACCGGGAAGTCTCGCAAGTCGACGCGTTGCGTCTGATGACGGCGCCGGGACAGCTGGTCGAGATCGACAGGCGGTCGACCCACAGCGGCTCGGGGCCGCTGGCGGATCCCACGGGCCGGACGCTGCCGCAGCGCTAGCCGGCCGGCGGGCGTCGGCGCCGAGACTGATGCGCTTCGGCCGACGAGCGACTCGGTTTGGCGGCTAGATCGAGCGAGCGAGGTAGACCGTCGCGGCACAGGCCAAGGCGATCGCGACGCCGCCGGCACCGATGCGCCGCCACACCATGGCAAAAAAGGCCTGGCGGATGGCGCGGTTGAACTCCATTTCGAAGCGGGTCTGTTGTGGATCGGAGCGGTCTTCCCACCAGTTCCCGGACTGGGTATCGTTGCTTTGCATCATGTAACCCATTGTGCTTACCCTGCGCCGAACCTCGAAGGGACAATTACACACTTTGGTTTTCAGACTTGGCGGCGGGCAGGCCGTCAGCGCAGACTGACGCACGAATGAGCGGCATCGCCCATGCAAACCGTTCCGGCATGCGCCATCTTCCGAGCATTCAAAGGAGACTTCCGACAATGCTCACCCCCAGCCAGAAATCCCGCATCCTGACGCGCGCCGGTATCGATATTCCGCCGGTCCCGGCGGTGAATCTGCCGGCACAGGAGAAGACTTTTCAGGTGGCCGCGCAGGCCTGGGTCCGAGAGATCGAGAAGCTGTACGACGTGTATGTCGCCACGCGCGCCGCGCAGAGCCTGCGCGACGCGGCGCTGCCGGACACGCTGCATCGGAGGCGCTGGACCGACGGCGGGCTGAATTTTCAGATGCCGGCTCGATACTGAGTTTCAGGAGTTGGCCGCGAAGGGGGTCGCTGCACTGCGACCTCGATGGGGCCTATTCGACGATCCCGTCGCGCTTCATCCGATCGATCGAGCCCGAGTCGTAACCGAGTTCGGCAAGCAGTGAGAACGTCTGTTCGCCAGGGTCCGGCGCCGCGCTGTGGAACTGTTGCGGGTGCGGACAGGCAGACATATTGATCGGCGTGCGGATCAGCTCTATTTCGCCAAGCACCGGGTGCACCGCCGGTCGCGTCATGCGCAGATGCTTCGCCTGCGGATCTTCGAAAGCCTGGCCGATGTCGTACACCGGCCCGCATGGAACCCCGGCGGGATTGAGCCGCGTGACCAGGTCGGCCGCGCTGAAGCGGCGAGTCAAGGCGTTGATGTCGTCGTTGAGTGCAAAGCGGTGTGTCATGCGCGAGGCGGCATCGCGGTATTCCGGGTTCTGCAGCAGCCGGTCCGCGCCGAGCACTTCACAGAAAGCTGCCCACATGCGCGGAGTTCCGGCGCAGATGTTGACCAGTCCGTCGCTCGCCTCATAGGTGCCCATCGGCACCAGCGTCGGATGGGCGTTGCCCTCCTGCCCCGCAACGCTGCCCGACACGGTGTAGCGCGCGGCCTGGAAGTCCAGCTTGTTGAGCATGCTCTCGATCAGCGAGGTGTGCACCCATTGCCCCTCGCCGGTTCGTTCGCGATGCAGCAGCGCCAGCAGAATGCCTTGGCCGAGAAACATGCCCGCCGTGGTGTCCGAGATCGCGATGCCAGCGCGCACCGGGCCGCGACCAGGCTCGCCGGTGATCGAACTCAGCCCTGACATGCCCTGCACGACCTGGTCGACGCCAGGGCGGTCGGCGTAGGGCCCGTCCTGGCCGAACCCGGAAATGCTCGCCAGAATGATGCGCGGGTTGATCGACTTCAGGCTCTTGTAGTCGAGACCCAGTTTCTTCTTGACGGCCGAACGGAAGTTCTCGACCACCACGTCGCTGCGTTCGACCAAGCGGCGCAGCACGTCGGCGCCTTCGGGGCTCTTGAGATCGACGCAGATGCTGCGCTTGTTGCGATGGAGGTTCTGCTCGTCCGATCCACGGCGGCTGCCGGTGACGGAGCCGGCGTCCCGAAGGGAGGGCGGCTCGACGCGCGTCACGTCCGCGCCCCAGTCGGACAGGAGGCGCACCGCCACCGGGCCGGCACGGGCGACGGTCAGATCGATGACCTTGAGGTTGGCGAGCGGCGGCTGGGCGAGAGAGGATGAAGGCATGCATGCACCGATGGGTTGTCGACGAGAGTTCGGCTCCGGTTCGCGAAGACGACGGGCGTCCGGGCGATGCTGGATCAGCCCGCTTCGCCCGCGCCTCCCGCTGCCCCGGCCTCGAAGTCGCCCGCATCATGCCGCTCTCGCAGCTGCTCGGACGCCTCGCCCCAGGTGCGATTCACCCGCCGCCCGCGCTCCACGGCCGGCCGCGCGGCGATCTGGTCGGTCCAGCGCTGCACGTGGGTGTACGACCCGACGTCGAGAAACTCGCCGGCGTTGTAGGTCTGCCCCTTGACCAGCGTGCCGTACCACGGCCACACGGCCATGTCGGCGATGGTGTAGTCGTCGCCGGCCAGATAGGCCGTTTCGGAAAGCCGCCGGTCGAGCACGTCGAGCTGGCGCTTGACTTCCATCGCGAAGCGGTCGATCGCGTATTCGATCTTGGTGGGGGCGTAGGCGTAAAAGTGACCGAAGCCGCCGCCCAGATACGGGCCCGCACCCATCTGCCAGAAGAGCCACGACAGGCACTCGGCACGGCGCGCGCGCTCGGTCGGCAAAAAGGCGCCGAACTTCTCGGCCAGGTAGACGAGGATCGAGCCGGACTCGAACACCCGCACCGGCTTGGGTTCGCTGTGGTCCATGAGGGCCGGAATCTTCGAGTTCGGATTCACGCCGACGAAGCCGCTGCCGAACTGGTCGCCCTTGCCGATCTCGATCATCCACGCGTCGTACTCGGCGCCCGCATGGCCCGCGGCCAGCAACTCTTCGAGCATGACGGTGACCTTGACGCCGTTGGGCGTGGCCATGGAATACAGCTGCAGCGGGTGACGGCCCACCGGCAGTTCCTTGTCGTGCGTCGGCCCGGCAATCGGGCGATTGATGCTGGCGAACTTGCCGCCGCTTTCCTTGTTCCAGGCCCAGACCTTGGGGGGAACGTATTCGGTGTCGTCTGCCATAGGGATTTGTTCTCCAGGGAAAAGATTTGAGTGAGAGGCTCAGGGCCCGATGGCATGCCACTGGCGGCCGTCGCGCTCGATGAGCTCTTCTGCGCACTTGGGCCCGGCGCTGCCGGCCACGTAGGCTTCGGGTTCGCCGCCGGACTGCCAGGCCTCGATCACCGGCTGCAGCGCAAGCCACGCGGCCTCGATCTCGTCGGCGCGCTGGAACAGCGTCTGGTCGCCGTGCAGCAGGTCGTAGAGCAAGGTCTCGTAGCCGGTGGTGCGCGAGGGGCCGAACGCGTTCGCATGGCTAAAGTTCATCTGCACAGGCGCCGGCTCCAGCTCGGGGCCGGGGCGCTTGCCGATCAGGTCGAGCGTCATGCCCTCGTCGGGCTGGATCTGGATCACCAGCTTGTTCGGCGGCAGCCGGCTGACGTCGATGCCCCGAAACTGTGCAAAGGGCACAGGCCGAAAGGTCAGCACCACTTCGCTGTCGCGGTGCGAGAGCGCCTTGCCGGTGCGCAGGTAGAAGGGCACGCCGGCCCAGCGCCAGCTGTCGACAGTGAGCTTGAGTGCGGCATAGGTTTCGGTGCGGCTGTCCGGCGCCACGTCCTTGGCGGCGCGGTAGTCGCCCACCTTGCGATCGCCGATGCGCCCGGCGCTGTAGCGGCCGCGCACGGCATCGCGGCCGACGTCTTCGGGCCGCGGGCCGCGAATGGCGCGGAACACCTTCGCCTTCTCGTTGCGGACCGCTTCGGCGTCGAAGGAATTGGGCGGCTCCATGCAGATCATCGCGAGCAGTTGAAAGAGATGGTTGGGCACCATGTCGCGCAGCGCGCCGGCCGCGTCGTAGAAGCTGCCGCGGCCGCCGACGTCCACCGTTTCGGCCACGGTGATCTGCACGTGCTCGATGTACTTGCTGTTCCAGACCGACTCGACCATGGTGTTGGCGAAACGTGTCACCATGATGTTCTGCACCGTTTCCTTGCCGAGGAAATGGTCGACGCGGTAGACCTGCTTCTCGTCGACGAGCGACAGGATCTTGCGGTTGAGTTCGCGCGCAGATTCGAAGTCGTGGCCGAAGGGTTTTTCGATCGCGACACGGCGAAAGGCACCCTCGTGCTCGCGCAGCAGCCCCGCGTTCGCGAGCTGGTGGATGATGTCGTCGAAGAACTCGGGCGCCGTCGCGAAATAGAAGGCCACGTTGCCGTCGCCCCGCTCCTCGAGCATGCTGGCGAGCCGCTCGTAGGTCGCGGGCTGCTTCAGGTCGCCGCGCAGGTAGCTGATGCGCCCGCGCAGAGATTCCCAAGCCGTGGCCGGGGTCGACGTCTTGGCCTCGTCGGGGTCGAAGCCGCTTCGGAGCCATTCATCGTCGCCTTCGGTCCTGCCGATGCCGATGATGGAGAGCTGGTCGTCCACCAGGCCCGACGCTGTCATGTTGATCAGCGACGGCATCAGGAGCCGGTGGCTCAAATCGCCGGTGATGCCGAAGATGACGAGTGTGGCCTGGGGTGCGGGTGGCGTGCCCGTCATGGGTGCGCCTCCGGCGCGATGTCGAAACGTGGCATGCCGATGTCTTGCGAGAGCTCCATGCAGAACATCTTAGGGCGCTCGCATGCACGTTGCAGCGCACTGGTATTTGCGCGCCAGGGTGGCCACAATGTACGGCATGAGCATTCCCACCACCGCGGTTCTCGTGATCGACGTGCAGCAAGGGCTGTTCGAAGGCAAGCACGCGGTCTTCGATTCAGAGCAGCTTCTCGCCCGCATCAATCAGGTCACGGCGAAGGCGCGCGCCGCCGGGGCGCCCGTGATCTTCGTCCAGCACCAGACGGACGTCGACTTCCTGCGTTTCCAGACGCCTTCCTGGGAGCTGGCGAGCGGACTGCACGTCGAGGCGAGCGACCTGCGCATCCGCAAATGCACGCCCGACGCCTTTCTCGGCACCGAGCTCGAATCCCTGCTCGACGAACACGGCATCGCCGACCTGGTGATCTGCGGCGTCCACACCGAGTTCTGCGTCGACACCACCGCCCGCCGTGCGATGGCGCTCGGCTATCCCGTCGTACTCGTGCAAGACGGGCACAGCAGCGAAGGCAACGCGCATCTGACGCCGAGCCAGGTGATCTGGCACCACAACACCACCCTCACCCACATCCACAGCTTCGGGCCGCGCGTGCGCTTGCAGACGGCGGCCGACCTGCAGTTCGGGGACTGACTGCGCGGCTCGCACCCACTCCCTCGACCCTCCTCATCCCGCGAAAGAATCAGCCATGGATCTCAAGCTCAAAGGCAAGCTGGCGCTGGTTTCCGGCAGCACCGCCGGCATCGGCCATGCGATCGCCGCCGCACTGGCGGCCGAAGGCGCCCGCGTCATCGTCAACGGACGCTCTCAGGCCTCGGTGGACAGCGCCTGCGCGCAGATCCAGGCCGCGCCCGGCGGCCAGGTGCTGGGATTTGCCGGCGACCTGAGCTCGGCGGCCACGGCCGAGGCGCTCGTGGCGGCGCACCCTGGCATCCAGATCCTGGTCAACAACCTCGGCATCTTCGAGCCCAAGGCCTTCGAAGACATCCCGGACGTCGACTGGCTGCGCTTCTTCGACGTGAACGTGCTGAGCGGCGTGCGGCTCGCGCGCCTCGTGCTGCCCGCCATGAAGCGTGTGGACTGGGGCCGCATCATCTTCATTTCCAGCGAGAGCGCGGTGCAGATTCCGGCCGAGATGATCCACTACGGCATGACCAAGACGGCGCAGCTCGCCGTCTCGCGCGGCCTGGCCGAAGCGGTGGCCGGCACCGGCATCACGGTCAACAGCGTCCTGCCGGGCCCCACGCGCTCGCGCGGCGTGGGCGACTTCGTGGAGGCACTGGCCAAGAGCGATGGCAAGTCGGCCGACGAAGTCGAACGCGAGTTCTTCGCCACGGCGCGGCCCACCTCGCTCATCAAGCGCTTCGAAACGCCGGAAGAAATCGCCTCGCTGGTCGCCTACATCGCCAGCCCGCTGTCGTCGGGCACCACGGGCGCCGCGCTGCGGGTGGACGGCGGCTGCACCAAGAGCGCGTTCTGATTCGGCTTCACGCTCAGACCTGACTCGTTCTGCCCGCGCGTGACTCGGCAGCGCGCCCGCAGGGGAGGCGCCCTGACGATATCGACGAACGCACCCCGCCCTACGGCACGTCCGGAATGTTCTTCAGGTCGGCCAGCCAAACGGCCGATTCCGAATCGCTCGGCGCGCGCCAATCGCCCCTCGGCGACAGCGAGCCGCCCGACCCGACCTTGGGCGAATTCGGCACGCACGAGCGCTTGAACTGGCTGGTGCGAAAGAAGCGGTCGAGGAAGTTGCCGAGGTGCCCGCGGATTTCCGCCAGCGAATACTGGTTGTGCGGCTCCGTCATGTCCTTGGGCCAGCCGCCCTGCGTGCGGTCGTGCCACGCGGTGTACGCCAGGAACGCGACCTTCGACGGGCGGAACCCGTAGCGCAGCGTGTAGTAGAGGTGAAAGTCTTGCAACTCGTACGGGCCGATCACCGCCTCGGTGCTCTGCGAGGGTTGGCGGGCCGCCGCTTCGTCGGCTTCGCTTCCAGCCAAGGCCGCGTCTGGCACGAGTTCGGGGCTCACTTCGGTGGCCAGGATGGCGCGCAGCACCTGGCTCCCCGCCTCGCCGAGTTGCGCGGTGTCCGCCACCCAGCGCACCAGGTGCTTGATCAAGGTCTTCGGCACGCTGGCGTTCACGTTGTAGTGCGACATGTGGTCGCCCACGCCGTAGGTGCACCAGCCCAGCGCGAGTTCGCTGAGGTCGCCCGTGCCGGCCACGATCGCCCCATTGAAGTTCGCGAGCCGGAAGAGATGGCTGGTGCGCTCGCCGGCCTGCACGTTCTCGAAGGTGATGTCGTACTGCGGCACGCCGTCGGCAAAGGGATGGCCGAGGTCTTGCAGCATCTGGATGCAGCTCGCGCGGATGTCGATCTCGCGGGCCGTGCAGCCGATCGCTGTCATCAGCGCGTGCGCCTGCGACAAGGTGCGGTCGCTCGTCGCGAAGCCGGGCATCGTGAAGCCGAGGATGTTCGCGCGCGGCAGGCCGAGGCGATCCATGGCCTGCGCCATCACGAGCAGCGCGTGCGTCGAGTCGAGCCCGCCCGACACGCCGATGACTACCTTCTTGATGCCCGTGGCCTCCAGCCGCTGCACCAGCGACTGCACCTGAATGTTGAACACCTCGTGGCAGCGTTCGTCGAGCCGCGCGGCGTCGGACGGCACATACGGAAATCGTTCGACGGTGCGGCAAAGGCCCCGCGCGATGCCCGGTGGCGCGAGGTCGAACGCGATCGTGCGCCAGCCCTCGAGCGCTGACCGGTGCTGCTGCACCGACGTGCCGAAGCTGTTCTGTCGCATCCGTTCGCGCGACATGCGCTCGAGGTCGACGTCGGCCACGATGGTGTGCGAGCGGTTGCTGAAGCGTTCGCTTTCCGCCAGCAGTTCGCCGCCTTCGTAGATGAGCGCCTGGCCGTCCCATGCGAGGTCGGTGGTCGACTCGCCGATGCCGGCGGAAGAATAGAGATACGCGGCCAGGCAGCGGGCCGACTGCACGCTCACCAGCCGATGCCGATAGTCCGACTTGCCGATCGTGATGTTGGACGCGGACAGGTTGACCAGCACCGTCGCGCCCGCGAGCGCCGCCAGGCTCGACGGCGGAATCGGCACCCAGACGTCTTCGCAGATCTCGACGTGCAGCTTCAAAAGCGGAAAGCGTTCGTCATGGAACAGCAGGTCCGCACCGAAAGGCACCCGGGCGCCGCGAAAATCGATCTCGGTCGAAAGCGCCGTGCTTGCCGCGCTGAACTGCCGCCCTTCGTAGAACTCGCCGTAGTTCGGCAAGTAGGACTTCGGGACCACACCCAGGAGCCGCCCGCCGCCAAGCACCGCTGCGCAATTGAAGAGCCTATGGTCCACCCTGAGCGGCAGGCCGACGATGGCGATGGCCTGGATGTCGGTCGACGCCTCGACCAGTTCGTGCAGCGCCGCTTCGCACGCGTCCAGCAGCGCAGCCTGGTGGAACAGGTCGTCGCAGGTGTAGGCAGAGAGCCCCAGTTCGGGGAACGCGACCACCATCGCGCCCTGCGCTGCGGCCTCCCGAAAATTGGCCAGCGTCTCGCGCACATTGAAGACGGGATCGGCCACCTTGTTGCGGGGCACGGCAACCGCGACACGCGCAAAGCCATGGGCATGAGGGTTGCTGAACGGCAGGTCTGTCATGGTCGTTTCTCGAGGCGGATGCGTGAAGGTTCGGCGGTCGTCGGTGGTGCCCCTTCGCTGGACGGTTCGCCCCGACATTCTCCACCAGCGTCCTGCGCTTGCTTGCCCTCACCCGCGAACGCCCGCAACAACGGCGGCGATCATCCTCCCGTATTCTTCGGCATGGACGATGCGAACCTCTCAAAGACCGTCCGCGCCCTCGAGGAGCGCGCTTTCAACGCCTGGCCGGCGCGTGAAACGATCGCGTGCGGCGGATGGATCTTCCGGCACTCTGGCGGCTACACCAAGCGCGCCAACTCGGCGAACGCGGTCGAGCCCGGCGCGAGTTTCGCTGGCGTGCGCGAGGCGGCCGAGGCGTTCTACGCGCGGCACGGGCTGCCGGCGGTGTTCCGCCTGTCGCCGCTCGCTGCGCCCGACGCCGATCGCGAGCTCGATGCGGCCGGCTACCAATTCTTCGACCCGAGCTTCGTCGCGCGCGCATCGCTGGACGAAGCCTCGCCGCACCCGTCGGTCACGATCGCCGAGCAAGCATCGACAAGCTGGCTCGACGGCTTCGCCACGGCCAACGGCGTCGCGCCGGCGTTGCACGAAGTCCATCACTCCATCGTGCGTTCGATCGCGCTCGCGACCGGCTTCGCGACCGTGCACGACGGCGGCGAGCCCATCGGCTTCGGGCTGGCCGTGCGCGAGGGCGACTGGGTCGGGTTCTACGACATCGTCATCGACGCGTCGCACCGCCAGCGAGGGCACGGCGGCACGATGATGCGCGCGCTGCTCGACTGGGGCCGCCGGCAGGGCGCGAAGTCGGCCTACCTCCAGGTGCGCGAGGAGAACGCACCCGCGCGGCGCATGTATGCGGCGATGGGCTTCAAGGACGTGTACCGCTATCACTACCGAGTGCCCGAAGTCTGAAACGCCGAGCCGGCCGAGGCGATCTTCATGGCACGTTAGGAATAGGCCGATTGCGGGATCGCACGACGACAGCAAGACGCACGCAACCAGAACGTGCACTTTCTACCTAAACATCGAGCTTACTTTTCCGACTAAGGCCTCTTGTCAGTGCGTTCGCGCGTCGACCGCCCGCGGCCCGATACCGAAGGTGCGAATGGCTTTTGGCATATTCACGCTGCGCACTTCGCTTCCCATACTCGTGACTCCTGGACGAGTGGAGAACCGAGATGCAATTCGCCAAGCTGCGATGCGCTGCAACTGTCGTCGTCGGACTGTGGGCGACGCTGATCGGATGCACATCGGCCCAGGCCGCACCGCCCCGTTGCGAGCGGACCATCCGCGCCGAAGTGGTCGCCATCGAACAGGCCGTGGTCCTCAATCGATACGGGGCCTTCAATCCGGCCGGAATGCTCTATGCGCTGCGTCGCGACGTCGTGTTCACTGGCCACCCCGCCATCGCCGACGGCACGCCCGTGACCGAGGCCAACCTGGCCGAGGCACCCGGCAAGGTTCGGCTGCGCAGCGACAAGCGCCCGCGCCCCATCGTGCTGCGTGCCAACGAAGGCGATTGCCTCGAAGTGCGCTTTCACAACCTGCTGATGCGCAATGCCCCCGACGAACTGAAGGGCAGCCCCGAGCAATACGACGGCAAGGTGCCCGCGCATGCGGCAGAAGCGCCCGGCACGGTCTACAACCAGACCGCCGCGGCACCGAGCGGACGCAATCTGGTCCGGGCCGAACGCGTCAGCAACGACCGGCCCTGGACGCGGGCCGCCTCGTTTCATGTCAACGGACTCGACCTCGTCCCCACGGCGCCCGCCGACTGCCCCGTGTCGACCGAGCAGCGCGCCTGGCTCTGCGGCACCGAAGGCGACAACGTGGGTATGAACGTCGCGAGCGTCCACCCGGCCACGCCGCAGCCGCTGAAGGCCGCGCTTCAACAGCAGGGCGGACAAGTCCTCCCCGGCCAGAGCGCGATCTATCGCATGTACGCCTTTCGTGAGGGCACCTACTTCGCCTATTCGACAGCCGCATCCGTTGGCGGCGAGGGCGACGGAGGCCAGATCGGCGCGGGGCTCTTCGGCGCGGTGAACGTGCAGCCGCGCGACGCGAAGTGGTATCGCTCGCAGGTCACTCGCCGCGACCTGGAGATCGCGGCGCGCGCGCCGGTGGGCGGCGCTGCCCACCCTTTCGGCAACCTCGACTACGACGGTGCGCGCTATGCGGGCGGCCCGCTGGCCGGCAGGCCCGTTCTCGCGATGCTCGACGCCGTCGGCCCGAATACCTTCGAACTGGTGCACACCGACCTGAACGCGATCGTGGCCCTGCGCGGCCCCGGGCCGGACCACCACGACACCACCAGCGGCAACCGCCCCTGTACCAACTACGTGTTCGGCAACGCCTGCGGACAGGCGTACCGCGAATTCACGGTGGTGATGCACGACGAGGTGAAAGCCGTCCAGGCCTTCGCGGAACTCGAGGACGAAACCAACCCGCTGCACGCCATCAAGGACGGCATGGGCATCAACTACGGCGTCGGCGGCATGGGCGCCATGGTCGTCGCGCGCAACCGCCGCACCGGCCCGACCAAGGATTGCCCGGAATGCCGGGCCGAAGAGTTCTTCCTGAGTTCGTGGGCCAACGGCGATCCGGCGCTGGTGCTCAAGTGGGATGCGCAAGGCAACAAGCCGATCGGCGCGATGTACCCCGACGACCCATCCAACGTCCATCACTCCTATCTCAACGACCCGGTGCGCTTTCGCAATCTGCACGCGGGGCCGAAGGAAACCCACGTCTTCCATCTGCATGCCCACCAATGGGTGCAGGACGCCAGCGCGCCGGGGTCCACCTACCTGGACTCGCAGACCATTTCACCTGGCGCGACCTTCAGCTACGAGATCGAGTTCGGCGGCTCCGGCAACCTCAACCTCGCGCCTGGTGACTCCATCTTCCACTGCCACCTCTATCCGCATTTCGCCCAGGGCATGTGGGAACTCTGGCGCGTTCACGACGTGTTCGAAGACGGCTCCGACGGCCGCAAGCTCCCCGATGCCGAAGAGCCCGGCGGCACGGAGAACCCGGCTGTCGTGCCTCTGCCGGGCAGCGTGCTGGCGCTCCTGCCGACCGACCGGTTCGCGGGCTACCCCTTCTACATACCCGGCGAGGCCGGCCACCGACCGCCGCAGCCGCCGAAGGACATGGACAAGCTCGGCCCGGACGACTACGCCGACGGCGGCCTGCAACGCCACGTGCTCACCGGCTGGGAAGCGAAGGGCAATCGGACCGAACGCGCGCTCTCGAACCAGGCGGTGCTCGAAGCGGCGCTGAGCAAGGGCTCGACCACCGCCCAGATCAACGCACGCCGGGTCTACAGGCAGAACCCCAATGCCCTCACGGCGCTGGCCGAGGAATGGAGCGAGCTCGGCGGCGTGAAGCTGCTCGACCCCGAAGGCGTTCCGTCCGAACGGGATGCGATGGCCTTCCATGCCGGAACGATGAGCGATGCAGGCATCTCGCCAAGGCAGATCGCCGTCCAGGACGTGCGCAACCCGGAGTGGAAACAGGAGCGCAAGGGCTATGTATCGGAACGCGCCAACCGCGTGGCCGGGCAGCCCGCCGCGCCACCCGGCCCGCCGATCTTCCACGTCAACGGACGGGCGCCGATGCCCGGCGCGCCCTACGCCGATCCCTGCCCCGCCGACGCGCCGAAGCGGGAGTACCGCGCCGGCGTGATCCAGACCGAGTTGACAGTCAACCGCCATGGGTGGTTCGACCCGCAGGCGCGCATCCTCGCCCTCGAAAACGACATCGCGAACATCATCGACCCGGCCACGCGCGACCGCCTGCCGGAGCCGCTCTTCTTTCGCGCCAACTCCGGCGACTGCATCACCTTCAAGCACAGCAACTTCGTGCCGAGCGCGCTGGCGCTGGACGACTTCCAGATCTATACGCCGACCGACACCATCGGCCAGCACATCCATCTGGTGAAGTTCGACGTCACCTCGTCCGACGGATCCGGCAATGGCTGGAACTACGAAGACGGCACCTTCTCGCCCGAGGAGGTGCGCGAACGGGTGCATGCCTACAACGTCGCCGCCGCGAAGACGGGCAAGACGCCGCTGCAACTCAAGACCCATCCGCTGTTCACCCAACCCTGCGCGGCCGGCGACGACCGCTGCAGGGCGCTGCAGGCGCGCGGCCAATGTCCGCCGAACGCGGCGGCGCTCCCGCTCGAAACGCTGGCGCGCGACTTTCCGTTCTGCGGTGCGCAGCGCACTGTGCAGCGCTGGTATGCCGACCCGATCTTCGATGCGAAGAACGGCAAGGACTACACGCTGCGCACCGTCTTCACGCACGATCATTTCAGCCCCAGCTCGCACCAGCAGCATGGGCTCTATGCGGCGCTGGTGATCGAGCCGACCAACTCGGTCTGGCTCAACGCCGACAGCAAGACGCTCGACTGGAATGCGCTGTGCAGCGCGGACCCGGCCGCGCGACAGGCCGAGCGCGCCAAGGTACTCGGCGGCGCCAACCTCGGCAATCGCTTCGATGACCAGTGCGCGAGCCGCGATGCGGCCGTGGCCGCCGACGAGACGCGGCCACCACTCAAGCTGAGAGAGGACGGCGGCCCGACGTCGACACGCGCCAACATCGTGGCGCCCAAATGCCTGCACGGCATCGGCGGCGGCACGCCCGGCGAACGCAACCGCGGCACGCGAAAGAACACCAATCCAATCGATCCGCAGAACGCCGGCCGCGACATCGATTGCGCCGGCGACGCACTGCAGGCGCACGACACGCGCCGCGAATACGCGCTGGCCTTTGCGGACTTCTCGGTGCTCTACAACAACGCGTTGGAGCCGATCAACCCCGAAACGCGCGACCTGTCGGCCTTGCGATTCGGCCGCCGGCAAACGGCCATCAACCGCGCCGCGCCGCTCGCCATTTCGTCGGAAGACCCGGGCAGCCAGCTCATCAACTACCGCAACGAACCCGTGCCGCTGCGCGTGACCGAGTTTCCGCCGAAGCCCAACGCCGAGCTCGGCGGTTTCGACTACAGCCAGCAAGCGTGTTCGGACGGCGATCTCTCCTGCACCGGCGACATGGCGAATCTGTTCAGCACGGCCGCGCACGCCGCGCGCGATCGCGACATCGCCACGCGGGACTGGCGCCCCACCGTGTCGCCGCAGACACGCGAGCTCTTGGCCGGCACGCCGGTGGCAGGCAAGCTCGACGATTCCCTGGCGGCCATCGAGCGCTGGCGCAAGGATTTCAACTGCGCTCTGTATGGTCCCGACGCCGGCCTGGCGCCGTGCCGCATTGCCACCCGCGAGCCATGGCGGGTGATGGGCGATCCGGCCACGCCGATCCTGGCCGGCTACGAAGGCGACCCGATGTACGTGCGGCTGATCCAGGGCGCGCAGGAAGCGCAGCACGTGTTCGCGATGACAGGCAACAAGTGGCTGCGCGAGCCGGACAACCCACGCTCGGGCTACGCCAACGCGCAGCCGCTCGGCATCTCCGAGCATTTCGAATTCAACCTGAAGCTCAACCCGATCGCCACCCGCCGCTACGACAGCCTCTACCTGGGCTCGTCGATGGACCAGCTGTGGGATGGCATGTGGGGGCTGGTGCGAAGCTACGGCATGGCGCCTAGACCGCGCAGTGCGGGTGATACCGGCAGCACGACGCCGGTGGCCGTGACCCAGCCCGGCCTCGCGCGGCTGAACGGCCTGCCTGGCGATCCCGTGCCGATGCCGCCCCCACCGGTCTTCGGCTCGCGCGATCTGCAGGTCTGCGCCCCGGGCATCGGGCCCGACGGCGACACGCCCGCGAGCAGCGCCTACGCGCGCCGCCTCTTCTTCGACATCAGCGTGGTCCGCGCGTGCGAACTCACCGGAACCTGCGACGTGCCCGGGCGCCGCGGCATACCGTACAACGACCGGCTGCGCATGGACGACCCGAACGGCATCGTCTTCGTGCGCAACAACCACCTGCCGGGCGAACCGGAACCCACGGGCATGAACCTCCTGGCTCACCGGCAGATCCTCGACACGCTGCGCGAACAGGTGAAGCAGAAGAAGCGGCGCATCGAGCCCCTGGTGCTGCGCGCAGCGGCCGGCCAGTGCATGCAGGTCCTGGTGCGCAACCATCTGCCGCCGACCATGGACGAAGGGCCGACGTCGAAGAACCCCGACGCCTTCTCGCGCTACCGCGACAACTTCATGTCGATGATCACGGACGGCTTCAACTACAACCAGTTGCGGATGTCGACCAGCGTGGGCCTGTCGGCGCCCAAGGTCGCGAGCTACGGGCCGCTCGGCGACGGCGCCAACATCGGCGTCAATACCTTGGAGCGATCACGCGCCGCCGCGGACGAAAGCGCAGGGGCGGACGCATCGACCTCGTCCGCCGCCCGCAGGCCGACACCGCGCGGCGCACCCCGGCCGCAGGAAGGCGTGCCGGCTGCGTCGTCGACCCCGGCGCAAGGCGGGCTGGTGCCGCCGTGCCGCGAAGGCGACCCGGAAAACCGCTGCACTTCCAACCTGATGATGTGGTACGCCGGCAATTACGAGCTCGACGGGCGCGGCGTTCAGCGCGACCGGCCTGTCGAGTTCGGCGCGCTCCCGCTCTCGAGCTTCGGCGACGTCATCAAGCATCCGGCGCATGGCGCCATCGGCGCCCTGGTCATCGGCCCGCCGGGCAGCCGCGTGTGCCCGGCGTCGAATGCCAGCGAACGCGCCGCCGACGAAGCCACCTACACCAGCGTCAGCCTCTGCGACGCCGCCAACCGGCCGCTCTACCGCGACTTCGTCGTCGTCCTGCAGGACGCGGTGGACGCGCAGATCAACGGCGACCCGGTGCCCAACCTCAAGGGGGCGGAGGAACCGGACGACTACGGTATCAAGGCCGTGAACTACCGCACCGAGCCGATCTGGGCACGCCGGGGCGGCGATCCGTCGCTCGAGTTCGAAGAGCGCAACGAGTTCGACCACGCGGGCGTGCTGAGTTCCAAACCGCGCGGTTCCGGCTGCCAGGCAGGCATCGAGCCGCTGGTGCGGATCGGTCGCGAAAAATGTGACCCGGAAACGCCCGTGTTCACCGCCCAGGCCGGCCGCGAGGTGCGGCTTCGCGTGGTGCATCCGGGTGGCCACACGCGCCAGCAGGCTTTTGCGCTGCACGGCCACGACTGGACGCCCCACCCCTTCGACGAAGGCTCGCGCCGGCTGCTGCCGACCCACGCCGCTGCGGTGCGCAATGCCTGGACGGTTCAGGGTGCCTACAACGGCATCGGCCCGCTGATGGGCGCCGACTTGCTGGTCGAAGCAGGCGGGCGATGGAACGTCGACATGGACTACCTGTGGCGCAGCCAGGCCGCCTTCGTGTTCGACGGCGGCATCTGGGGCCTGATGCGCGTCGTGAAACCCTGAACGACCCGAGAGGACATCTCATGCCTGCTTCCATCGCCACCGCAGCCGATGTCGATGCGTTCGACAGTCCTTTCCTGCTCGACTGGACCGACCATCCCAGCGAAGGCCCTCTGACCCACCTCGCTTGCCTGGTGAATCGACAGCTGGCGCGCTACCTGTTCGACGAAGCCACGATCGAGATCGACATCGGCGGGCCGCAGATGTCGATTTCGCGGCGCTCCCGCGATCTCTTCGGTGCCGGCTTCGCGCTCGGCGACAGCGTGCTGCTCGGGGACAACCTGGCCGGTCGCCTGCCCGTTCACCTGATCTTTCCGACGCCGATGCGAGCCGTCGGTGCCGCCGTGTCGGCCAGCGGCGCGCTGCGGCGCGGCTACCTGGCGCAGTGTTCGCTCCTGACGGACGACGGCCAGTGGCATGCGCTCCCGCCGCGCCTCGGCATCTTGAGCCGCGATCCCGACACCGCGCCGTTCCTCGGTGGCATCGCGTCGCCGGAGCGCACCATCGTCGCCGCCTGGTTCGACGTGGTCGACCCGCGCAATCGATCCGATTTTCCCCAGGTCGCCATCAACGGCCTGCACTTCGTTCCCGCCTGAGCGCCGCCATGAACACCGTGCGCCTTCCGTTCGTCGCGCTCGGGCTGGCCCTCCTGGGCATGGCGGGCGCCGCTTGCGCCGCGCCGATGCGCATCGAACAAGGCGGCGTTGCGGTGAGCTTCGACTATGCGCCGGCGGGCGACGGCAGCGGCGTCGCCCGGCTCTCGATCACGGACGCGCGCAGCGGCCGCGCGATCGAAGGTGCCCGTCCCGCGGCCTGGCTGCTCGCGCGCCGATCCGAGCAGGTGGCCGACGAGACGCGTTGCGAAGACAAGGCGCGCGACCTGATCGCCGGCTCGCTCGGTGCGCAGCCGGACGTCGACCTCAACGGCTACCGACTCGTCACGCTCAACCAGGACGACACCGTGGCGTTCATCAATCCGCTGGTGAGCCTCAAGAACACCCAGCTCGAATCGATCGTCCAGTTGCCCGCCACCGGCCACGACTGGCTTTTGGCGCCGCGGGTACAGCGCCTGGTCGTGAGCCTGCGCGATGCCGGCGCCGTGGCCCTGATCGATGTCGTGTCCCGGCGCCTGGTCGGCACCGTGCAGACCGGCAAGGGCAGCTTGCCGACCCGGCTGGCGCTGGACCCCGACGGCCAGCGCGCGTGGGTCGGCCTGGACGGCAGCGACGAGGTGCTCGCGCTGGACCTGCGCGAAGCGCGCATCGCCGGCCGCGCGCGGGTCGGGCGCGGCCTTCACACGCTCACGACCGCCGGTCCGGGCCCGTGGCTCGCGGTGACCAGCGCCGACAGCGACACCGTGTCCTTCGTCGATCGTTCCACGCTCAAGACGGTCGCCGAAGTCCGCGTCGGCGCCACGCCGGTCGCCGCCGCGTGGAGCGCTGCGGCGCAGCGGCTCGCGGTCCTGTCCATCAATGGCGGCGGGCTCGCGCTCATCGACCCGACGACGAAGCGCGTGACCGGCACGGTGCCCATGGCGCGCGGCGCGCTGGCCCTCGGCCTCTTCGACGACGGGCGGCGTGCCATGGTGCTCAACGGCCGAGACGACACGCTCACCCTGCTCGACCTCGCCACCGCGCAGGCCGTGGCCACGCGCAAGCTGCCGGCACGGCCCGACCAGATCGCGTTCTCGCGCGACTTCGCTTACGTGCGATCGCAGACGACGCCGCAGATGCAGGTGATCGCGCTGGCGCAGGCACGCGATGGCCGACTCGATGGCGTGGCCGTACCGATGGGCCGCAGTGCCCCCGAAGCCGCGCCCGAGGCGCTCAACGTCGCAGACGTCCTGGCGCCCGCGCCGGAAGGCAACGGAGTGCTGCTCGCGAATCCCGCGGACGGCAGCATCTACCGCTACGTGCAGGGGCTGATGGTTCCGGTCAACACCCACAGCAACTACCGTCGCCGGGCGCGCGGCCTGCTGGTGCTCGACAGCAGCCTCGCGGAACGCGGCCCCGGCCGGTTCGAGGCACCGGCGCACTTCCGCCAGGGCGGCCGCTACGACGTGGTGGTGCGCAACCTGCGGCCGGCCATCACCGCCTGCTTCACGATCGCCGTCGAGGGAACGATGGCGCCGGTGGCCCTGCCGGTGGCGCCGAAGCCGCGGCTCGTCGCCACCCGGGCCCTGGCGCACGACACGGTCGAAGTCGAATTCATGCTGGCCGAATCGGCCGACCGGCCTGCAAGGACCGACGACGTGGTGCTGCTGCTCGTGCAACGCGCCGGCGTCTGGCAAGGCCGCACGCGCGCCGCCCCGCTTGGCGACGGCCGCTATCGTGCGCGACTGCGCGGCCTGCCACCAGGCGCTTTCGAGGCGATGGTCGAGGCACCCGCGCTCGCCATCGCTTTCTCCGACGGCCGATTGGGCCGCCTTCAATGGCCGCTGGCCGAAGGGCGCGCGCCGTGACCCCGCAGACCGCGCCGCTCGTTTCGCGTCGAGCGCTGTGCCTCGGCACCGCGGCGCTGGCCCTCGCGCTGGCACGGCACGAAGCGCGCGCGGCCGGTTCGCCCGTCTGGCTGCCTGCACCGGTGCTGCCGGATGTCGCGTTGCAGGACCAGGACGGCCGCAGCGTGCGCCTGCAGCGCGATCTCATCGCGGGCCACACGGTGATCGTCAACTTCATGTTCGCCGGCTGCCAGACCGTGTGCCCTCCGCAGACCGCCTTGCTGCGGGACGCCGTTCGGCGCCTGGCGGCGTTGCGGCCGCCGCGCGACCTGCGCGTGCTGTCCATCACCGTCGACCCGATGGCCGATGGACCGGCGCAGCTGCGCGCCTTCGGCGAGCGCTATGCGCTGCCCATGGTGCGTCCTGCCACGAACGACATCTCATGGACGCTCTTGACAGGACCGCCGGGCGACATCGCGCGCGTGCTCGGCGCTTTCGACGTACCGGCCGCCGCGCCGGGCGAGCATCCGGGGCTGTTGTGGCTGGGCGACGCAGCGCGCGGACGCTGGACCCGCACGTCGTCGCTCAACCCGCCCGAGACGCTGGTGTCGCTGGTGGAGGCGCTGCGGCAATGAAGCGCCTCGCGTCGATTCAGCCTCACGGGCGGCACGCGTTTCGCGCTTGCCGCGTGCAGGCGGCGCTGGGGGCGCTCCTCTTGGTAGGACTGAATGGGGTCGGGCCGAGTGCCAACGCCCAGACTTCGACGGGCGTCGATTCACTGGCGCCGGTGGCGATGGGGCGCGCGCTGTATCGCGGGGAGCTGCCTTGGCGCCAGCCGCCGACGCTGCACGGCGTGACGCTGGCGGCAGGCGCGCAGGCATGCGCAGCCTGCCACGGCGCGCAGGGCCAGGCCCGAACCGAGGCCGGAGTGGCAATACCTTCTGTGCAGTGGCAGCGGCTGTCGCAGGCGACGGATGTGAGGCCCGCCTATGCCGACACGGCGCAACTGCTGCGCGCCCTCGAAGAGGGGCGAGCGAGCGACGGGCGCCCGCTGTCGGCACCGATGCCCCGCTTCGCGTTCACCGAAGACGAACGGCGAGCGCTCATCGCTTATCTGCAGGTCCTGGGCACCGACGCCGATCCGGTTCCCGGGGTCGATGCCAAGCGCATCGTGCTGGGCAGCGTGCTGCCGCTCAGCGGCCCCCAGGCCGCGACCGGCGAGCGCATCCGCCAGGCATTGCTGCAGCGCATGGCGCAGGTGAATGCCGCCGGTGGCGTCTTCGGGAGACAGCTGGAACTGGTCGCAGTGGACGCCGGTCCCGACCCGGCCAGCGCTTCCGAGGCAGCCGTTGGACTGGTTCACAGCCACCGCGTGTTCGCCCTGGTCGCCAGCTTGCTCCCGGAGCCCGACGCCAAGCTTCTGGCCGCGCTGGCGCGCCATGACACCGCCATGGTCGCCACGCTGGGCGTGCCGGTGTCCACGCCGGCACGGGAGCCGCTCGTCACCTGGCTGCTGCCCAGCCTCGCCACGCAGGTCGCTGCGCTCGCGAGCGAAATGGCGCACGCCTGTCCCTCCGCCACCAGGCAGCGCACGGAACGCATCCGCGTCTACTACCAGAGCGAAAGTGCCGCGCGATCTTTGCGCGCCGCGCTCGATGCGCGCGCCGGGCTGCCGCACCTCGACTGGCAAGCCGCGCCCGACGCCGTGGCAGTGCGACGCAAGCTGCAGGACCCCGACGCAGGCACGCAGGCGATCGCCCTGCTCCCGGCATCGTTGGCCGACGTGGCGCGCCAGGCGATGAGCGAGGTCGAAGGCGTTCATTGCCTCGGCACGCTGGCCGCTATCTCGGGCGAGGCTTCGGCAGCCGGGCGCACCCACGAACTGGTCGCCTTGCCGATGCCGCCCGTGGTGCGCGAGAGCGCTGCGGATGCGCCCCTGTGGCCGCTGCTTGCCGACAGCGCGCTGGCCGCCGTGGCCGAAGCGCTGGCGCGTGCCGGGCGGCAGCTCGACACCGCGCGCTTCGTCGCTGCGCTCGACACCCTGCACGGCTTCGCGCCACGACCAGGCCTGGCGCTCGGCTTCAGCGCACGCCAGCGTCACGGCTTCGATGTGTCTTATCTCTGGAAGGAGGGTTCCGATGAAGCTCGCCCATCACCCCGCCGCTGAGTGCCCTGCTGCCGGGCTCATGCTGCACGTTCGCCGCCTCGTCGTGTGGGCGCTGCTGGTCCCTGCCGGCGCTCTCGCCCAGGCGCCTACGCCTTCCTTCGCGCTGCTCGGCCACCTGCAGGAGCTCGACGTCGCGGACCTGAACGATCCGCTCTCGGCCGGCAGCCTGGTGGTCAATGGCATTCCGGTCGTGTTGCCGCGCAACCTCTACGTGACCATGCCCGGCCAGTACCTCACGGTGAACGACCTGTTTCGCGGCAGGCACCCGGGCAACGCGAGCACGACGCTGGCACCGGCCGCGAAGCCGAGCGGACTCGCGCTGAAGGATGCGAACAAGGGGCCGATTCCCTTCGAGGTCGACGTGATCGGCAACATCGTCGATGGTCGGTACATCGCCGGTGTCGTGCACCTCACCCAGCAGGGCCTGAACGTCGGCGCGGGATTCATCCGCGCGATCGACTATGCGAAGGGCGAACTGCTCGTGGGGCCCGATGCCGGCGGCACGCCGGTCGCGCGCGTGCGCATCAACGACCCCGCCGGCAGCTATGGCACGGCCAATGCCGGCAAGACCGGGGGCGACGCCTTCGACGACCGGTTCGGTGCCGACCCGGGCAATGCGGCGATCGCAGCGAACACCGGTTTTCCGATGTGCATTCCGCGCGTGGCGCCGCCCGGCAACGATCCGTCGTGCCCGCTGTCGAACCGCGCACCCGAGGCCGGGCCCAGCCTGGGCCGCCGCTTCACCTGCGGAACGGTGGCCGCCGAACCGACCGCGCCGGCACATGCCACATGCCAGCCAGCACAACCGGCGCCCCTGCAAGTCGGCGACTACATCGCCTTCAACGGCATGCTCACCGAAGACAGCCCCGGCAGCGGCACCTTCTTTCACGCGGCGCATGCGATCCAGGCGCTCGCCGGCATCTACACCTCGCCGGGGGCGAACCCGGCCTATGTGTTCATCGAGGAAGCCCTGATCGGCACCCTCGGAGATCCGTGGCCCGACATCGACCAGGAAGAGACCTCGCGCTTTCGCATCGTGGGCTTCAGCACCGATCCCTCCCGGCGGGTCGACGTGTTTCTGGTCGACCCCGCCGTCGCGAACAGCGAACGCCGTCTGACCACGCTTCAACCCAGCGGCGTCGCACAGATCGGGCGGATTCGGGTCACGCTTCCAGCCAAGGCAAACTTCCTGCCGATCACGCGCGAGGTGCGCATCCGTATCGAGGGCCAGCCCGAATTCAACGGAACGTCGCTTGCCCAGGGCCAGTTCACTGCGCCGGTTGGCGAATACATCTACCCAGAAAACACGCGCTTCGGCCGGCCCAAGTCACCCGTCGGCGTTCCCTTCGAGAACTTCTGCTTCCTGAAGAACGGTGGCGAACGGCTCGCTACGCTGGGACGCGACACCTTGCCCGACGCAGCGCGCCCGGTCCTCGGTGCGCTCGCGCCGTTTCCCGATTCGGGCCATTCCACAGCGCAGGCACGTGCCGACGGGACCGTCGCATGCCCCTGAAACGCGGACTCCCCGCAGTCGCCGGGTATTCTTTGGCATGGACGACGCCAACCAGATCGAGCCACCGCCCTCCTTCTCTGCCCTCTACGCATCGCGCGACGGTCGCCGCCTGACGCGCGAACCCGAGTTCGTGATCGCGCGGTACGAGCTGTGCGAGGACCTGGCCCTCACGCTGGTGCAGCAACTGGACGCCTTGATCGCCGGCTCCGACACGCACCAGGAAATCGTGCCGCAGCTGCGTCAAGTGCTCGACGCGACGAACTCGATCAGCGCCGCAGAAACCGATTGGGTGCTGTCGCGCATTGCGGAGTTGTCGGGCCGGCCTGTCGAATGAGGCGCGGCGCGGCCGCGCACAGCTCTGCGTCCGGTTGACTACAGCGCCGAATGGCAAGCGACTACAGGGCGACGTGCGGGCGCTGGGTAGCTTGCCGCTTCACATCCAACGACGTCTCTCATGCACTGCATTTCCATCTATTCCACCTGCGACCGGCAAACATTCGCCCACGAATCCCGAACATTCGCGACGCGCGTCGCATCCCTCTGAAAGCCTGGTGGTGGAGTACATCGACTACGTGCAGTGGCCTGCTTTCGTCGCGTCCGTCGCGGCAGCCTGGCTGGTGGCATCCAGCTCGAAGCAGCGGCGCAACGCGGGCTTCTGGGTCTTTCTGCTGAGCAACGTGCTCTGGGTCATCTGGGGGCTGCACAGCAGTGCGTACGCGCTGATCGCGTTGCAGGTCTGTCTGGCGCTGATGAATTTCCGAGGGCTTCGAAACACGGAGTCGCGTGAAGATACCCCGGCGTCCCACGCCGACGAGGGCACGCCACTCTCATCGCGGCGCGCCTAGCCGCATTGGCAGTTGAACTACAGGGTGGACGAGAGAGAGCGATCGTTCCGACGGGCCGAGCCGATCGACGCGCCGGCATCGACCGCCCTGCCAGCTCAGGTCGGCCCGGTCGGCGTACCGAGGTCGCTCGCGAAGCCGAGAAGGCCTTCGAGTTCTGTCGACTTGTCGAACACCGCATCAGCGCCGAGTGCCAGGCACTGCCTGCGCATCTCGTCGGTCGCATAGTTCGTCAAGATGACGACCTGCTGGTGCGCCTGGCGATCCCGGCACCCCTTGAGCACTTCGAGGCCCGAACTGCCGTCGCGCAAAAAGAGGTCGACCACCGCCAGGTCCCATTCGCCGTCGTGCGCCTTCAGCCACTCGACCGCGTCTGAATCCGTCTCGGCAAACCCGACCACCCGCGCGTTGCCCAGGTCTTCGAGCGTCGGGATGAGGTTCTCCCGGATGCGCGAGTTGTCTTCGACGAGATAGGTGATGGTTGCCACAGCTGCAAGGTCGCCTCGGCGCTTGCATGGCCATGTACGCGGGGCACGGATGTCCCTGTCAGACAGGACACTCAGACCGATCGCGGCGCTTCGGCCCCCGCCATGCTTCGAGGCCGTGGCAAATGCCGCTGGCCAACGCACCGGTGACGGCGAGCATCGCCGCCATGTGCACCCCGACCGCAGCGAGCGCCAACGGCAGCGATCCCGAAGCGGTGATCTCGCGCGCCGCAGCGCCGCCAATGCACAAGGGAATGAGCGCGGGCACCAGCATGAGGCCGGCTCCGTGTGCGGTCGCCGTGATGAATGCTCCGAGCGCCAGACCCGCCCCTGCTGGCGGCAATCGCGTGCGGCTTGCGGCATGGCTCTTCAGGTGCACGGCAGCGACGACCAGCAGCAAGGCCCCGGCCAGCACCTGAAGCGCCGGCAGGATGGCCCCGTCCATCGAAGGCGCGATCGCCACCGCGCCCGCCACCAGGGCCACCGACGCGGCATGGCCGAGCGCGATCGGCACCAGGGCCTTCAATGCTCGGTCGCGGTGGCCGGCGCGCCATCCGCAGGCGACGGCCCACGCCCAACCGGTCGCGGGGTTCAGTCCGTGCAGCGCGCCGAGGCCCGCGACGGCCAACCAGGGCCACAGCGCTGTCATGACAAGGGCTGATACCGGTCGTGATGGCGCACCCACTCCATCTTGTTGGGCGCATCGGCGCGCTCGTTGCGGCCCTTGGGAGTCAGGTCGAGCAGGCGGTAGGTGCCCATCATCGCTTCCACGCCGCGTCCGTAGGTCGAATAGGTGTGGAAGATCTCGCCCGCATCGTTGCGATGGAAGACGCTGATGCCGGGCGCCTCTTCGGCCGGGAAATCGACTGCGTGGTAGTTGTAGTAGACCGAGCCCTGGGCCCGCTCTTCGGGCGTGAAGCTGACGTGGTAGTCGTGATTGAAGTCGCTGCCGTGCGAGGACACCCACCGAAAGCGCCAGCCCATGCGCTGGCGAAAGCGCTCGATGTCGGCCAGCGGGGCGCGCGAGACGGCGACGAAGGCGAGGTCGCGCTGCGCCAGGTGCGCGGCCATCCCGTCGGTGTGATCGGCCATGTAGGAACAGCTCGGGCAACCCTGCGCCCATCCGGGGCCGAACATGAAGTGCTGCACCATCAGTTGCGACCGGCCTTCGAACAGGTCGCCGAGCGAGCGCGGGCCCGCGGGCGTGTCGAACACATAGGTCTTCTCCACGCGCTCCCACGGCAGTGCGCGGCGCTCGCGGGCGACCTCGTCCGCGAGGCGGGTGAGTTCCTTTTCGCGCGCCATCAAGCGCTGGCGTTCGGCGAGCCAGCGGTCGCTCGCGACGACGGGATGTTCAGCGATGGTCGCTGTCGTTGTGTCTGTTGTGTCTGTCTGCATGAAAAGCTCCTTGAGGGGGTTGGATTGCGATTCGGAGGGCTCACGAAGCGGCGCGCTTCGGCCGGCGCACAGCGCGGACCTTGCCGCTGTTGCCGCCGCCGCAATAGAAGAGATCGGCCCCGTCGGATTCGAGCCCGCTGACGCCGACGCCGGGCGGCATCTGGAGGCGGTCGAGCACGGCGCCGCTGTGCGGGTCGACGCGGCGCAGCTCGCTTTCTTCCGCTTCCCAGGTGCCGTGCCACATCTCGCCGTCGACCCAGGTCACGCCGGTGACGAAGCGGTTCGACTCGATGGTGCGGCGCACGGCGCCGGTGTCCGGGTCGATCTGGTGGATCTTGCGGTCGCGGTACTGGCCGAGCCAGAGGCTGCCTTCGGCCCAGGTCAACCCGGAATCGCTGCCCTGGCCGGGCGTGGGGATCGTCGCCACCACCTTGCCGCTCGCCGCGTCGATCTTGTCGATGCGCCCTTCGGCCACCTGATAGAAATGTTTGCCGTCGAACGCCGTGCCGGCGTCGCAGGCGCAGTCGAGCGTGCGCAGGGTTTCGCCGGTGGCGGGGTCGAAAGCGACCAGGCCAGCGGCCGTGGCGGCCCACACGCGCTCGCCGTCGTGGGTCACACCATGAACGTCTGGCGCGTCGGCGAAAGGTCCGTATTCGCGCACGATCTCCGCGGTGCGCGCTGTCTTCGATGTCATCTTTGCTCCTTGCGGCGCGCTGGACCGGCGCCGTGAAGCCACTCTATGCAATCGGCAGCGCAGCGGGGAGTAACAAGATCGTCGTGAATCCCGCCAGCGGCGGCGCGAGCCATCGCCGCGCGCGCGTCTGGCCGATGGAGCGCACCCGGCTTTCGGCTTCCAGCTCGACCAGCGCGCGCTGGACGGTTCGCTGGCTGGCGTTGAGTGCCAGGGCCAGGGCCGAGGTCGACCACGCCACGCCGTCCGACAGCAACGCCAGGAGCGCCCCTTGATCGCCGTCGATGGGTGGGGCGAGCAGCACCACATCGCCTGCATCGAGCGGCTGCAGCACGAAGCCGCGCGCGGTGGCTTCGATGCGCGCCAGCGCGCCGGCCAGCGCGCGAAGCCGGCCGATTTCGACGCGCAGTCGCGCCCGATGGGTGTCGTCGGGTCGCCGGATGCGAAAGGCGTCGGCGATCAGCGTTTCGCGGTCGACGTCGCCGGGCCATGCTGCGCCGAGCGAACGCGCGAGCGCGAACAGCACCGGCCGGCTGGCGAGCGGCACCCATCGGTCGCCGGCGCGCAGCCCGCGCCGACAGCCGTCGATCACCAGTCCGCCAGCTTCGATGAAGTGGGCCACCTCGTCCAGCCGCAAGGCCTGCTCGCCGTGCGCGAGCACGCGCCGGGCCGCGGGGCGGTCGAGCGCCGCCAGGGCGTCATCCACTTCGGCTGCGAGCGCCGGAACGCGCGCCCGCTCGGCGGCCGCCTGCGCGCGTGCGAG
>JAHJOG010000273.1 GCA_018820395.1 Gammaproteobacteria bacterium
GCCCGAAGGGCCGGCACAGTGAAGCAGTCCCGCCGCACACCGCCACACGGGCGCTCCAACCAACAACCTTGATCGCCATAAGCACGCTCGACAGGCGTTCACATCAAGCGGCAACTGCAACGGCATCTCATCGCGAGCGCGCACGGCCGAACACGCTCCCAAACAGCCAACACCACCCTCACCCCGGCAGCGCCACCACCACCCCCGCCTCATCCACACTCGCCACCACCCGCTGTCGCCCCCGCAACCCCGCCGAGTGCTCGGCGAACCCCACCACGCGCAGCCCCTCTTCCAGCGCCATCGTGATCTCGTCGCCCCCCGCATCGCGCGCCACCCCGACCACCACCCCTTCGATCCGATTGCCCGTGCGCCTCCGCGCAGAGCCCGCACCTCCGCGCGACGAAGCCGCCGCCTCGATCCGCACCGCCGTCGCCTTGCACAGCGCGATCGCAGGCAGGCCCTCGGCCAGCCCCAGCAACTCCGTGCTCTCGCGCGTGATGCGCGCCGCGATGCGCTGCCTGCCGCCGATGTCCATCACCACCCGCACCACGCGCCCTGCCGTCTCGATCGCGCTCACCACCACCGGCAGCTGATTGCGCATGCTCGTGCGCCCCGCCAAGCGCGCCGCCGCCGTGCCCGCGCCCGAAGCCGCGCCCTGGGCCTGCACCACGCGGCGCGCCGCGTCGAGCGCATCGGCCATGTCGAGCAGTTGGACGCCGTGCGCCGTCAGCGACGCACCACCACCGCCCGAGCCGCCCACCGCCCGTGCCACCAGCGGCACGCCCGCCAGGTTGGTCAATGTGGCGACCGCCTGCCAGGCCGCCTTGTAGCTCACCGACGCGTCGCGCGCCGCCTGCGAAATGCTGCCGCTGCGCGCGATGCCGCGCAGGATGTCGATGCGCTTGTCGCTCATGCCGTGGCCGAGCGCGTCGCCGAATCGGGGTGATGCCATGTGCAGGATTGTGCCGTCCTGGTCTACACTTTCGCTATTCCCTCGATGAATAGCGACCCATGAGTATCCGACGCGTCATCCTCCGCGCCTTCGCCGGCATCGCCGCGCTCGCCTGCGCCGTCGCGGCCCAGGCCGCCGAAGTGCAGGTGGCCGTGGCCGCCAACTTCGCAGGCCCCATGAAAGCCATCGCCGCCGATTTCGAGAAAGCCACCGGCCACACGGTCGCGCTCTCTTCGGGTTCCACGGGCAAGTTCTTCGCGCAGATCCAGGCGGGCGCACCTTTCGACGTGTTCCTCTCGGCTGACGACACCACGCCCGCCAAGCTCGACGAGGCGGGCCACGCCGTGCCGGGCACCCGCTTCACCTACGCCATCGGAAAGCTCGCGCTCTGGTCGGCCAGGCCCGACGGGGTCGATGCCGAGGGCAAGGTGTTGAGCACCGGCAAGTTCGACCATCTCGCGATCGCATCCCCCAAGCTGGCGCCCTATGGCGCCGCGGCGATCGAGACCCTGACGCAGCTCGGCCTGCTCGACAAGCTCTCCCCGCGCTTCGTGCAGGGCGAAAGCATCGGCCAGACCTTCGGCTTCGTTTCCACCGGCAGCGCCGAGCTCGGCTTTGTCGCGCTCTCGCAGATCTGGGAAGGCGGCAAGGTCAAGAGCGGCTCGGCCTGGGTGGTCCCGGCCCGGCTCCATTCGCCGATTCGCCAGGACGCGATCCTGCTCAAGAAGGGCAAGGACAACGCGGCCGCCGGCGCACTGCTCGCCTACCTGCGCTCCGACGCGGCCAAGGCGGTGATCCGCTCCTACGGTTACGACGTCTAGGCGAGCGCACTGCCATGCCGACTTCAGCCGATCTCGGCGCCGTCGTTCTCACGCTCGAGCTGGCGGCGACGACGACCGCCATCCTGCTCGTGCTGGGCACGCCGCTCGCCTGGTGGCTGGCGCGCACTCGCTCGGCCTGGAAGGGGCCCGTCGGCGCGATCGTGGCGCTGCCGCTGGTGCTGCCGCCCACCGTGCTCGGCTTCTACTTCCTGGTGGCGATGGCACCTGAAGGCCCAATCGGCCGGTTGACGCAATGGCTCGGCGTGGGTGCGCTGCCCTTCACCTTCGGCGGCCTGGTGCTGGGCTCGGTGGTGTATTCGATGCCCTTCGTGGTGCAGCCGATCCAGAACGCCTTCGAGTCGATCGGCACGGCGTCGCTGGAGGCCGCCGCCACGCTGCGTGCCTCGCCGCTCGACACCTTCTTCAGCGTGGCATTGCCCCTGGCCCGCCCGGGCTACCTCACGGCGGTCGTCATGGGCTTCGCGCACACCGTCGGCGAGTTCGGCGTGGTGCTGATGATCGGCGGCAACATCCCGGACAAGACCCGCGTGGCGTCGGTGCAGATCTACGACCGGGTCGAGGCGCTCGAATACGCCCAGGCCCATTGGCTCGCCGCGGGCATGGTGGTGTTCTCGTTCGTCGTGCTGCTCGCGCTCTACGCTTTCAATCCGACCGGGCAACGACGCCGATGATCGATTCGACCGACCGCATCTGCGCGCGATTGCGTGTCAGCCACCCGGGCTTTTCGCTCGACGTGTCGCTCGACCTGCCCGGGCGCGGCGTCAGCGCGCTGCATGGTCCGTCCGGCTGCGGCAAGACCACCTGCCTGCGCGCCATCGCGGGGCTCGACCGCGCGCCGGGCGGCCACGTGTCGGTCAACGGCGAGCTGTGGCAGGACGACCGCGACGGCCGCCGCCGCTTCGTTCCCACCCACCGTCGGGCCATCGGCTACGTGTTTCAGGAAACGCGGCTCTTTCCGCATCTGAACGTCGAGCGCAACCTGCAGTTCGGCCTGCGCCGCGTGCCGACGGCAGAGCGGCGGGTGTCGCTCGCGCGAGCGGTCGAGTTGCTCGGCATCGGCGAGCTGCTCGCACGCCGGCCCGACACGCTGTCGGGCGGCGAGCGCCAGCGCGTCGGCATCGCACGCGCGCTGGCCACCAGCCCGCGGCTGCTGCTGATGGACGAGCCGCTCGCGTCGCTCGACATGGCGCGCAAGCGCGAGATCCTCCCCTACCTCGAAGCGCTGCACGCCGAGCTCGACATTCCGGTCGTCTACGTGAGCCATGCGGCGGACGAGATCGCGCGGCTGGCCGACCACCTGGTGTTGCTCGATGCCGGGCGCGTGGCCGCCAGCGGCCGCACCGACGAACTGATGACCCGCCTCGACCTCCCGCTGGCGCACGGTGATGCCGCCGCATCGCTCGTGCCGGCGCGGGTCGTGGGCTTCGAGCCGCATTACGGGCTCACGCAGGCGGAGTTCCGCGGCGGCATGCTCAGCCTGCCGCACAGCGGTGCGCGCATCGGCCAGCCGGTGCGCCTGCGCATCCAGGCGCGCGACGTGAGCCTCACGCTGCAGATGACCGACGGCACCAGCGTGCTCAACGTTCTTCCGGCCGTGATCGGCGAACTCGTCGACGACGGCCCGGCCCAAGTGATGGTCGTTCTGACCGTCGGGCCGACGCGGCTCCTCGCGCGCATCACGCGCAAATCGCGCGACGTGCTGCGTCTCGCGCCGGGCATGCGCGTGCATGCGCAGATCAAGGGCGTGGCGATCGTCGAGTGAACGGCGCGCGCGTGCCGCGCGTCAGGGAATCTTCACCGCCACGTAGGCCAGTCGCAGTTCGCGCAGGACCAGGAGCGCCACGGGTCGGTCGTGCCCCGCGGCGGCCAGGGCCACCGAGAAATCATCGACCCGGTCCATCCGCACATCGTTCAGTGCCAGGATCACGTCGCCCGGGCGAATGCCCTCGCTCCGAGCAGCGCCTTCGGCCCAGCGCACCAGCAGGCCGGCATCGATGCCCATCGACTGGCGCAGCGCCTTCGGCAGTTCGACCAGTCGCAGGCCCAGGTCCGGCAGCGCGCCCTCGGGGGTGTCGATCTCGTGAGCGGAAGGGCCGGTGCGCGCCGTGGGCTTGCTGCTCGCGCGCTCGACCAGCCGCGCCGTCATGTCCCGACGCGCGCCATGCCGCCACACCGTGAGCCGAAGCGACGCGCCGGGCTGCTTCTGCGAAAGGATCTCGACCAGGCTCGCGTAGTAGTCCAGCGCCTTGCCGTCCACGGCCAGCACCACATCACCCGCGGCCAGCCCGGCGACGCGCGCGGGGCTGCCCTCGGTCACCTTGACCACCAACCCGCCGCCCTGCGACGCAGGCAGCGCGAAGGATTGCGCCAGCTCCGGCGTGAGCTCCTGCAACTCGGCCCCGAGATACGCACGGTGCACCTGCCCGTCGCTGCGCAGCTTCGACACGATCTGCATCGCCACGTTGCTGGGCACCGCGAACGAAAGGCCCATGTAGCCGCCGTTGGCGCTGTAGATGAGCGAGTTCAGCCCGACCACTTCGCCGCGGCGATTGAAGAGCGGCCCACCCGAGCTGCCCGGGTTGATGGCGACGTCGGTCTGCAGAAACGGCACCTCCCCGCCGCCCGCCAGCATGCGCCCGGTCGCGCTGATCACCCCCGTCGTGATCGAGCCCCGGAAGCCGAAGGGCGAGCCGATGGCCGCGACCCAGTCGCCCGGCTGCATGCGCGACGAGTCGCCGATCGATGCGGTCGGCAACCCTTGCGCATCGATCTTGAGCAGCGCGACGTCGGAGCGCACGTCGATGCCGACCAGCTTGGCCGAAAAGCGTCGGCCGTCCGCGAGCTTGACGCGCGCCTCGTCGACGTCGTTGACCAGGTGCGCGCTGGTGAGGATCAGCCCGTCGCTCGTGAGGATCACGCCCGACGCGAGGTCGCGGATCAGACTCAGCGCCACGCTGGTGTGCAGCGGCGACGCCAGCCGGTCGGTGAAATCGCCTTCGGGCGCGAACTCGAACTCGCCGTCACCCTGGTTGTCGGTGCGGCCGGAGCTCAGCGTACTGATGTCGACCACCGTGGCCGCCGCGCGCAGCACCTGCGCCGGAAAATCGGCCGCCGACGGCGCGCTAGGCAGCGTCGAGGCACAGCCCGACAGCGCCGCGGCCCACACGGTCATCGCCAGGCAGACAAGCCATTTCATACGCTCACGGCGTGATCGCCACCTTGAGCACCCCGTCGCGCTGGTGCGAGAACAGCTCGTAGGCAGCCTCGATGTCGTCCAGCGCGAAGCGATGCGTCACCAGCGCCTCGAGGCCGACGCGGCGCGTCTCGATGAGCGACATCAGCCGGCGCATGCGTTCCTTGCCGCCGGGGCACAGCGTGGTGATGATGCGATGGTCGCCCAGGCCGGCCGCGAAGGCGCCCAGGGGAATCTTGAGATCGCTCGAATAGACGCCCAGGCTCGACAAGGTGCCGCCCGGCCGCAGCACGCGCAGGCAGGCCTCGAAGGTCTGCTGCGTGCCCAGCGCCTCGATCGACGCGTCGACCCCGCGGCCGCCGGTGAGACGCAGGATCTCTTCGACCGGATCGGTCTTGCTCGCGTCAATGACGTGGTCGGCGCCCATCAGCTTCGAGATGCGCAGCCGCTCGGGCAGCCGGTCGACCGCGATCACCAGGCTCGCGCCGCAGAGCTTCGCGCCGGCGGTGGCGCACAGGCCGATCGGGCCCTGCGCGAAGACCGCCACGCTGTCGCCAATGCGGATGCCCGCGCTCTCGGCGCCGCCGATGCCGGTCGACATGATGTCGGGGCACATCAGCACCTGCTCGTCGGTCAGTTCGTCGGGGATCGGCGCGAGATTGGCCATGGCGTCCGGCACCAGCACGTACTCGGCCTGGCAGCCGTCGATGGTGTTGCCGAAGCGCCAGCCGCCCATCGGCTTCCAGCCGTGCGTGGTGCCCGCGCCGTCCTGCGAGCAGGTGCCGCAGAGGCAGGCATTGCTCCAGCCGCTCGGTGTGATCGCCCCGGCGATCACGCGCTGACCTTCTCGGTAGCCCTTGACGGACGACCCCAGCTTCTCGATCACGCCGACCGGCTCGTGGCCGATGATGAGCCCGCGCTCCACCGGGTACTCGCCTTTGAGAATGTGGACATCGGTGCCGCAAATGGTCGTCGTCGTGACGCGCATGAGTGCATCGAGCGGCCCGACGTCGGGCACCGGCTTCTCGTCGAGGACGATGTGTCCCGGGCCGGTGAACACGGCGGCTTTCATCATCTGCATGGTTTCTCTCCAGTGGGCTCCCTGCCGACGTTTCGGAAGGGAGTGATCCGAGGATGCGGCTGCAAGCGAACCACGCCATTGACCCAGCGCAAGCACGGGCTCTCGCGCGTGCGGAATGGGGTCAAACTGGCGCGGTCGTCGGCCTCAGCCGTTGGCCGGCTCCGCGCCAATCACGGCTCGACGGACATTCGGTTGATGACGCAGGCCACGCCCGGTGCCGACCAGGCGGCGCCTTCGGCCGAGTCGAGCTCGGCCCACGAGCGGACCTTGCCGCTCAAGGTCACGTAGTCGCCGGCCACGCTCACCTGGATCTGCCGGGCGTCGCGGTCGGCCTGGCGCTCCAGCGCGTCGCGGATCTTGCGTTCGACGTCGCTCGGCGCCACGCGGGGCTTGACGCCGATGGTGTTCGACACGCCTTTCACGCCGAGCAGGTCGCGCACGGCGGCACCGGCCGCGCGGCGCTGGTATTCCCACTCGACTTCGCCGCGCAGCGTGACCCAGCCGCCCTCGACCACCGGGTGGACCTTGCCCTGGGGAACGAGCACGTTCCATTCGAGCGCACGCTCGACGGCCATGGCGATGTCGGCATCCGTCCGCTCGTGCATCGCGGGCAGTCTCACGGTCATTTCGACCGCGATGGCCCGCACGCCCATCACGCGCTCCGCTGCTCGTTCGATCGCGTATTTTTCGGCGTAGCTGGCGGGATGGCCGGTGAGCGTGACCACGCCGTCCTTGACGATCACGCCGACGTCGGTCGAGCGCACCGCCGGGTCCCAGTCGAGTTCGGCCAGGATGTCGTTCTTCAGTTGCGTATCGGTGGTCATGGTGTCGTCCTTCGGGGTGATGAATCAGCCTGCGCTCGCCCCGAGGCCGACCGGTGCCGGCACCAGGTTCACGATGCGCGTGAAAAGATCGCGGTATTCGCGCTCGGGCTCGCAGCCGGTCAAGGGGTCGCGGTTGGCGCCGAACGCCTCGTCGAGCTCCGCCCAGTCTTCGTCCGTCAGCACGCGTTCGGCCAGCGGCAGGATCTCGCGCTCTTCCATCGCCATGTGCGCGAAATAGAAATCCACGTAGCGTTCGATGGCCTGCTCGAACTCGTGCCGTCGCGGCTCGCCGAGCATCTCGAAAGCGAGCAAGGCATGCTCGACATGGCGGATCTTGCGTTCGCCTCGCTCATGGTCGTCGTCGAGCCGGTCGAGCAACTCGCGCGACATCGGCGTGCGGGCGCGCAGCTTGGGAAAGAGGAGGTCGGTTTCCTTCCGGTGGTGGCGCTTCTCCGGAAACTCGTCCACATAGAAGAGCATGGCCCGGAGTGCCGCGAAGTCGGGCAGCGTCTTCTTCCTGCGGTGCTCCGCGAGCAACAGGAGGATCGAACGCAGCATGGCCGCGAGCGCAGCATGCTCGTCGCGAATGATCCGGAGGGTGGCGTGCGTCATGAAGATCTCCATTCGAGAGCGGCGCAAAAACGAGCCGGCAGCGGGGCTGTCTCGGCCCTGCGGACACCGGCGCCCGTCCGGCGTTCACCGGCGGATCTTCGTCCCGCCGAGGCAGCGCCTTGTTGCGCGAAATCAAGGTCCGGGCCAAAGGTCGCGAAAGCACCCCGCTGGGACTAACATCGCGGGCGTGACCCCTCCCCTCCACCTCGCGGTGCTCGACGACGAGCCCGACATCACGTCACTGCTTGCCACCTACCTGCAGAGCCGCGGCTTTCGCGTCAGCCAGCTCCACGCCGGCCGCGACCTGATCGCGCTGATGTCGAGCGACACCCCGGCCCTGGTGCTGCTCGATCTCGGCCTGCCGGGTGAAGACGGATTCGCCATTGCGCGCCAACTGCGCGAGCATTGGCGCTGCGGCCTGGTGATCGTCACCGGCCGCGGCGATGCGGTCGACAAGGTCGTCGGCCTCGAAGTGGGCGCTGACGACTACGTGACCAAGCCTTTCGACCTGCGCGAGCTGCTGGCCCGCATCAACGCGGTGCTGCGCCGGCTGATTCCGCCGGAGCCGGCCGCGAGCGCACCCGCCGCTGCCCGCACCCGGCTGCGCTTCGATCAATGGGAACTCGACACCGCCGCACGGAGGCTGCTCGACCCGGCCGGCGAGGAAGTCGCCCTGACCGCCGGCGAGTTCGACCTGCTGTGCGCACTGGTCGAAAGCCCGGGCCGCGTGCTGTCCCGAGACCACCTGCTCGAACGCACCCGGGGGCGGGACGGCGGCCCGTTCGACCGCACCGTCGACGTGCAGATCGGCCGGCTGCGCAAGAAGCTGGAGCCCGACCCCGGGCGCCCGCAGATGATCAAGTCGGTCCGCGGCGCGGGCTACATCTTCGTCCCCGGCGTGGCGCCAGTGACGTGATGAGCACCGACAGCGTCATTGCCGGCGTGGACGACCGCGATGTGTTCCGGTCCATCTTCGCCGCCTACCCCGACGCCTTGCTGCTGGTCGACCCGGGCGGCACGATCATCCTGGCCAACCCGGCCGCCGACGAGTTGCTCGGCTACCCGCCGGGCGCGATGAAAGGCCTGCCGGTCGACGAACTGGTGCCCGACGCCATCCGCCCGAACCACGCCGCCTTCCGCAGCGCCTACAACACTCAGCCCCGCCCGCGCCCGATGGGGCTGAACATGAACCTGGTGGCGAAGCGGCGCGACGGCAGCGAAGTCATGGTCGAGATCGCCCTCAGTCCACTCGGCGGCGCGAGCGCGCCCCTGGTGGTCGCGGCGATCCGCGGCGTGGGCGCCTATCCGCGCGTCAAGCAGGCCCTGAAGCGGGCGCACCTGGCGGATTCGCTCGCTCAGTTCGGCCGGCTGGCCGTCGACGCGCGCGACCCGCACCTGCTGATCGGGCAGGCAGCCCCGGCCGTGCTCGACGCGTTGCGGGTCGACACCGCGCTCATCTTGGTGCTGGAGGCCAACGGGGTCGAGCTGCGCATCGCCGGCGGCGCGGGCTTGTTCGCACCGAACCGCATCGGCGACCGGGTGCCGAACGACGCGGGTTCGGTGTGCGGCCACGTCATCGCGCGTGGCGAGCCGGTGTTGATCGACGATTTCGCCCACCAGAGCCGGTTCGAGCTGCTCGCGCCGGGCCATGGCGCGAAGAGCGGCTGCGTGCTGGCCGTGCCGCTGTCCGACCGCGGACGGACCATCGGCGCGCTGTCCGTGCGTTCCGAAGCCACCGGCCAGTTCGGCGAAGACGAGCTGCGATTTCTCGAGTCGATGTCCAGCCTGCTCGCCACGGTGCTTCAGCGCGCGCAGAGCGAAGACGCGCTGAGCCATGCGCAACGGCTCGAAAGCATCGGCCAGCTCACGGGCGGCGTGGCGCACGACTTCAACAACCTGCTGACGGTCATTTCGGGCAACCTCCAGGTGCTGGAAGAAGTGCCTGCCTGCGCCGACGACCCGATGGCGCGGCAACTGATCGCCTCGGCCTTCCGGGCGACTTCGCGCGGCGCGGAGCTGACCGGCAAGCTGCTGGCCTTTTCCCGGCGGCAGATGCTGCAGCCGACGCCGGTCGACACCGGCGCACTGCTGCGGTCGCTCACCGAGCTGCTGCGCCGCACGCTGGACCAGCGGATCGGCATCGCGCTCGACGCCGATGCGTCATGGTGCATGGCCGACGCCGGCCAGCTCGAATCGGCGCTGCTCAACATCGCCATCAATGCGCGCGACGCCATGCCGGCGGGCGGGGCATTGACATTCGCCTGCCGCGCGATCGACCGACTGCCGGACGACGACGGCAGCGGACTCGACGCGACCGATGGCGCAGGCTACGTCGCCATCTCGATCACCGACTCGGGCTGCGGCATGCCCGACAGCGTGAAGGAGCGCGCGTTCGAGCCCTTCTTCACCACCAAGGAGCCCGGCCGCGGCACGGGCCTCGGCCTGTCGACCGTCTACGGGTTCGCCAAGCAGTCGAAGGGCGCCGTGAACATCGCGAGCGTGCAGGGCCAGGGCACCACCGTCACGCTTTTCCTGCCGCGCGTGGAGGCCGAAGCACCGGCCGAAGCAGCCAATGACGCGCACGGCGACTCTGCCTCGAGCGCCCTGCTCCGCCCCGGGCTCCGGGTGCTGGCGGTGGAAGACGACGCCGAAGTCCGCACCGTGCTGCAGACCCATCTCGCGGCCATGGATTGCCACGTGGTCGCCGTGGCGACGGCCGAGCAGGCGCTGGACATCGTGGCGAGCGACACGCCTTTCGACCTGTTGTTCACCGACGTGGCCCTCGGCACCGGCATGCGCGGCACCGAACTCGCAGAGAAAACGCGTCAGCTGCGGCCCACCCTCGCGGTGCTCTTGACCTCGGGCTTTTCGCGCGAACTGCTCGATCCGTCGCCCGCCTGGGAACTGCTGCGCAAACCCTACACGCGCGCCGAACTGATGCGCGCCGCGGCCCGGGCGCTCGCCTCGGTTCAGTGAATCGCGCAGGCAGCCTTGGGTGCGGTGCCGGCGCGCATGAACTGGGTCAGCGCGTCGATCTTCGGGATCTGGATGTCGCGCCGGCCCTTCTCGCTGAACCGGATGACGTCGCCCTTGGCCATGCGAGACAGCGCGCGGCTCACCGATTCGAGCGTCATTCCGAGGTAGTTGCCGATCTCGGCGCGCGTCATGCGCAGCGTGATCTGGTCGGTCCGCAGGCCGCGCTGCTCCAGCGAGTTGGCCCAGTAGCGTAGAAAGCCGGCGACCCGGGCATCCGCCGGCAACGTGCACAGCGATTGCATGGAGTCGTGGTCGCGGCCAAGTTCGCGGCTCATTGCCTGGTGAAGCACGGTCAGCAATTGCGGGGCCTGGGCACTGGCCTCGATCAGGGCGTCGTAGCGGATCGCCCAGACCTCGCCGACGTCCATGGCCACCACGTCGCAGCGGTATTGCTGGGTGGCGATGCCGTCCAGCCCGAGCCAGTCGCCCTTGAAATGCAGGCCGACCACCTGTTCGCGGCCGTCGCTCGACAGGTTCACCATCTTGAAGAAGCCGGTGTTGATGACGTAGAGGCAGGCGAAGGCCTGGCCCACCTGGTAGACCGACTCGCCGGTGCGCACGATGCGCTTCTGAATGGGCACGCAGTCGCGCAGCAGTTGCATGGCGTCCCCGAAGCGCTTTGCGCCGTACGTGCCCTGGTTCGTTGTGGTGCCGGTCTGTTGTTCCATCGATTGCTCCTCTGACGATGGGTCGAGCTTAGGAAGTCACTGCAACAGCGAAATCAATGTCCGGGCGCGTTCGGTAACGGTGCGTGAACGGTGTGTGTCCGGTTTGTCGCAGCTCAAAATCGCACGCCGAACTTGACGGCCGTCAAGGCCAAGATCGGCAGCACGGCTAGCCTCCAGGTCTGTGAAAGACAACCACGCCGCATCCATGGCCAACCGCAGCCCTCCCGGCCGCGAGGGCCTGGCTGCGGACAGGTGGCCGGCCATCTTCGGCACCGCATGGCGGTGCAGGAAGGACGCTCCGACGGGCCGAAACGCCCAGGCGCTGCTCGGAAAACACCTTGCTCTGCTCCATGAGAAAACCTCCGGCCCGGAGCCGTCGCTGCTCCAACGGGCCGCGCAGGACCTGGGCGCGCGCGTCTCGCACGTCCACCTCGGCGAGCCGGTGCTGCCGCCCACGGGCACACTCGGCAGCAGCATCCCCAAAGTGCTCGGGCGCCTGTACGACGCGCTCGACGCCTCGTCGCTGCCGCCCGGCGTGGTGCGGCAGATCGCCCTGCATGCCGGCGTGCCGGTCTACGAAGGCCTCGACCGCGACGACCACCCCATTCATGCGATCGCTGCGTTGCTGGCGCTGCGCGGCTGCGGCTGCGAACCCGGCTCGGCGTCGCCCGTCTTGCTGATCCGCCACGCCGCATCGACCGGCGACGCCATGCTTCGGCAGGCCGCGGCGGGCCTGGGTTACGCCGTGGAGGAGCGAGCGACGCCGGGCACGCCGCCGACGGGCGCGTTCTGGGTCGACAGCGCCGCGACGCCGCACTGGACGCTCGGTTCTCCTTCGGGCGTCATCGAGCCGGCGGAGCGCGACAGCAGCCGTGGCTTCGCGCTCCAGGCGCTCCTGATCTGCACGCTGACCGAGCATTGACCCGGCGCATCACGCGACGGCTCCGCCGGGCGGACCTTCAGTGCGACATCAGCACCGGCACGGTCATCGACGCGAGGATGTCGCGCGTCACGCCGCCGAAGACCCGTTCCCGCAGGGGCGACGTGCCATAGCCGCCCATCACGATCAGGTCGGCGCCCAGGTCCATGGCCCGCGACAGCAGCGCGTCGGCAATGCCGATCCGGATGACGGTGTACTCGGCCTCTGCCTCGACGCCGTGCCGCGCCAGCCACTGCTTCGTCTCGCGCAGCCGAAGGTCGTCGGTGGCCGCGCACGGGTCGTAGCCGAACGACACCAGGGTGACGCGCGAGCCTGCGCTCGCAAGCGACAGTGCGTCGCGCAGCGCGACCGCCGCTTCGCGCGACCCGTCCCAAGCGACCATGATGCGCCGGCCGACGTCCGTGAAATGCCCTGCGTAGGGCACGACCAGGATCGGCCGGCCGACGGCCATGAGCACCCGTCGCGCGAGATCGTCCGACGCACCTTCGGCGACGGCATCGCGCTCGTCCTGGCCCAGCACGATCAGGTCGGCGGTCCGCCCATGCTGCACGACCGCGTCCTCCGGCCCGGCGTCGACCAGCCGCACTTCGAAAGACGTCACGCCCGCTTCGGCCATGCGGTCGTTGAAGGTCCGCGCCACCGCTTCGGCGCGCTGGCGCAGGTGGTCCGCCAACGTGGCGACGAGGTCGGTCGCACCCAGGGGAACCACGCCTTCGGGAATGACGCCGCCCCGGAGTCCGGTCGGGACCAGCCCCACGAGGTGGTCGCCGCGCCGTCTCGACAGCTCGGCCGCGAGCGCGGTGCGGACGGCGCATCGCTTAGAAGGGTCCAGGTGGGCCAGAACGGTCTGTTGCTGCACGGCGTTCTCCGGGTGTTGCGGACTTGCCCGCATGATGCGAGGCTTGCGACACGCGGCGGTTGATGCCTGTCAAGGAACACGCCCGTGGCATGGGCGACGATTCGGCACCCCAGATCAACGAACGAACTCACCATGAAACATCTGAATGCGGCAGACCGCGAAGCCCTGGCCCTGAAACTGGCCACCATGAAGCGATGGGTGCTGGACGAGTTGCGCGAGGAAAGCGCCGACGTGGCCGGCACCGCGGAGGACCGCGTTCACGATGCAGAGGCCGCGGACGATGCGCGCATGGACGAGGTCCGCTTCGCCGAGATCGAAGTCGACCGCACCCGCCTGCAGGACATCGAGAGCGCGCTGCAGCGCATCGCCGAGGGACGCTACGGCGTGTGCATCGACTGCGATGCGGACATTCCGCGCGACCGGCTGCTGGCGCAGCCGACGGCCATACGGTGCGCGGGCTGCCAGTCCGAACACGAACTCAAGCGCGCCCCGCGCTGACCCCAGGAAAGCCCGCGTGAGCATCCGCCACCTCGACCGCCTGCTCTCGCCGTCCTCGGTCGCGGTCTTCGGTGCGTCGAACCGCTCGGGCCGCGTGGGCGCGACGGTCTGGCGCAACTTGCGCGCCAGCGGCTTCGCCGGGCCGATCCACCCGGTCAACCCCAAGTACCGCACGCTGGACGGCGTCGCGGTGTTCGCCAAGGCGAGCGACCTGCCCGCCGCGCCCGACCTGGCCATCCTTTGCACGCCGCCTGAAACCATCCCGCAGCTCGTGGCCCAGCTCGGCGCGCTGGGCACGCGGGCCGCCATCGTCGTGACCGCAGGCCTGTCGCGCGAGCAGAAGCAGCGCATGCTCGATGCGGCGCGACCCTATGTCATGCGCCTGCTCGGGCCCAACTGCATCGGGCTGCTCTCGCCGCACATCGGCCTGAACGCGAGCTTCGCGCACACAGGCGCGCTGGCCGGCGACGTGGCCTTCGTCTCGCAGTCGGGCGCGCTGGTCACGGCCATGCTCGACTGGGCCAAGAGCCGCAAGATCGGCCTGTCGCACCTGGTATCGCTCGGCGAGAGCGCCGACGTCGACTTCGGCGATCTGCTCGACCACCTGGCGAGCGATGCGCGCACGCGCTCGATCCTTCTGTACGTCGAATCGGTCGAGTCGCCGCGCAAGTTCATGTCGGCGGCACGCGCCGCCGCGCGCAACAAACCGGTGATCGTGGTGAAGGCAGGCCGCGCCGGCCACGGCATCCAGGCGGCGGCCTCGCACACCGGTGCGCTGGCGGGCTCGGACATCGTCTACGACGCCGCCATCCGACGCGCCGGCATGCTGCGCGTCGACACGCTGCAAGACCTGTTCATCGCTGCCGAGACGCTGGCCCGCTTCCGCGGAGACC